>JAGYNX010000199.1 GCA_018399855.1 Spirochaetota bacterium | reverse complement strand
TTAATTTTCACCGCAAAGACACATAAATCATATACAATTCCCCTCCCTTGATGGGAGGGGTTAGGGGAGGGTGAGTTCGGCACCATGTTCCTGATGCTTCACATGCAGGCTTTACGCACCCCCACCCTGTCCCTCCCCCATCAAGGGGGAGGGGATTCAGGTATGAATTTAAAATTATGAGGAAATTTTATGCCAGCAGAACACTCCAAATCGCCGCTCATACTTGAGATCAAGGGGAACTCCCTGGACGATGGGCCCGGCATTCGCACCGTGGTGTTCTTCAAGGGGTGTCCCCTCTCATGCGCGTGGTGCCACAATCCCGAAAGCAGGCTGCCGGTACAGGAACTCTCGTATGACCCGAAACTTTGTATAAGCTGTGATACCTGTGTGAACGCCTGTCCGGAGAAGGCAATATCCCGTAAAAACCCCTACTTCATAGACCGCCAGGCATGTACCCTCTGCTGGCAATGCGTGGAGGAATGCCCATCAGGGGCGCTTTCAGTGGTGGGCCGCCGCATGACGGTTGAAGAGGTTGTTGATGCCACTGTTCCGGATCTGCCCTTCTTCAAGACCTCGGGTGGGGGCGTTACCCTTTCAGGGGGGGAGCCTGCCATGTACATGCGTTTCACCGGTGAACTGGCCGGGCAGCTGCAGCGGCGGGGCATTCACGTCCTGCTTGAAACGTGCGGTTATTTTAGGCTTGAGGGCTTCATGGATCTGCTGTACCCCCACCTGGATACCATTTACTACGATATAAAACTCTACGATGCCCACCTGCACGCGCAATACTGCGGGGTGGACAACCGGGTAATACTTGAGAATTTCCGCCACCTGCACGACCGTACCATGAAGGACGGCATCACCCTGCTGCCAAGAATACCACTGGTACCCGGCATCACCGCCACAAACACGAACCTCGGGGCCATCGCCGAGTTTTTGAAAGAAGAGGACGTAACGCGGGTACAGCTACTGCCCTTCAATCCCCTGTGGCCCGAAAAAGAGATGAAGGTGGGGCGACCCACGGTATTCGGTGAAAAGACAAAAACCGCATCTTTTATGCCGGCAGAAGAAATAAAACGATGCGAAGAAATATTTTCCAGTATGAACATCACACCTTTGCAGGAGGCACCATGAAACTTGTACCCATGAATACCCTTACCGGTTTCTTACTGAAACTGATGGCATTGAACTTCAATACGCGATCACGCCTGAAAGAGTACATGAAAGACGGGGATGGCTGGATAAACTTCTCGGTGGGCATACAGACCGATACCGGCACCGTGTCCCGGGCCATCATATTCCACGACGGTAGGGTAACAGTGACCCGACAAATTCCCGAAAACGTGGATGTCACCCTGCGCTTCTCCGGCGATGACGCGCTGCTGGAGATGCTTGGCATTACTCCCAACGAGATGCTCACCATGATACTGCACAATCGCATGCTGCTTGATGGCAACCTGGCCGCCCTGCAGCTTTTCAATTTTTATATCTCACTTCTGCTTGGCAAAAAGCACCACCGCATGCTACAGAAGCGCCACGGGCAGGACGTGAAAGAGCGAAAGAAAACATACGACCAGCATAACCCCGAACTTGCCCGTGAGCTTGAGGCACGAAAGAAGGTGCGCCTGCAGGCGCCCGAAAGGGACAACAATGTCCGCTACCTGGATGATCCCTACCTGTCCCGGTACACCCTGGATGATTTTCCCCGTCTGAAGTCATTCCTGGACATACACTTCACCGTGAAACCACAGGTATGCATCGAGCGTCCACGGCTCTTGACCCAATGGTACCGTGAACACGGCTTCGAGGAAAAAACCGACGGCACCCCATGGAACCCAGAGCTTCGCCAGGCACATGCGTTCAGGTACCTCATGGAACACAAGAAACCCGTCATACGCCAGGGCGACCTGGTGGCGGGAACCACCACCGCAAGCCAGACCTGCGGGGTGGTCATCTATCCCGACGCCCAGGGCACCATGATATGGGGTGAACTCAACTCGGTTGACCACCGCATATTGAACCCCTACCACGTGTCCGAAGAGGACATACAGAAGCTGCACCACGGCATCCTCCCCTTCTGGCTTAACCGCAACTTCAGGGAATGGGTGCGCCGAAAATACAACTACCCCCTCTCACAGCGCCTTGAAGAGCGCTGGGTAGCCTACTTCGTCTGGAAGTCGGTGGGCATCTCCCACACCATTCCCGACTTTCCGGCAATTCTACAGAAAGGAACCACCGGCATTATAGAAGATATCGAGAACCGGCTTACAGACGTGAAACTGTCAACCCAACAGAAAGAGAGCCTGGCGGCCATGAAGCTCACCCTTGAGGGGCTCTCGGTATACGCCAGCCATCTTGCCGACGAGGCCGCCCAACTTGCAGCGGCAGAGCAGGACGTGAAACGCGCCCGCGAACTTGAAACCCTGGCACGTACCTGTGCCCGTGTGCCGCAGCATCCCGCCCGCACCCTTGATGAGGCAGTAAACAGCATATGGATCACCTGGGTTGCCATGCACATGGAGAACACCAACACCGGCCTTTCCCTGGGGCGGCTTGACCAGTGGCTGCAGCCCTACTTCCAGTGGGACATGGAAAAACTCTCCACCCCCCAAGAGCGGGAAGAGTACATACGCCACGCCATTGACCTTGTGGGCTGCTTTTTCATGCGGGGCACCGATCACCTGCCCCTGGTGCCGGATCTTGGCAACTACCTCTTCGGCGGCAGCTCCTCCGACCAGGCCATCACCCTGGGGGGCGTCACCCCCGACGGTGAGGACGGGGTGAACGACATGACCTACATATTTTTGAAGGTCACCGAAATGCTTTCCATACGTGACCCCAACGTGAACGCCCGCTATCACCCGGAGAAGAACAGTGAAACCTACCTGAAGCGGCTCTGCGAGGTAAACCTCATCACCGCCGCCACCCCCTCCATGCACAACGACCTGTCGGTGATGCGTGCCCTGGCACCCCACGGCTACCGGGAAGAGGACATCCGTGACTGGGGGGCAACCGGCTGCGTTGAGCCCACCCTCTGCGGAAAACACATGGGTCACACCGGCTCCATACTGATGAACATGGTGGCCGCCATGGAGATGGCACTGAACAACGGCATTCATCCACACGTGCACCAGGAAGGCGCCCCCAAAACCGGCAGCATCCAGGAGGGCGATTTTAACACATTCGATGATTTTTTCAGCGCCTATCTCACCCAGCAAGAGTACCTGGTAGACAGCGCCGTGGAACTGAACAACATGCTGGCAGAGGCACACGCCCACATGCGCCCCACCCCCTTTCTTTCGTCCCTCATGCAGGGGAGCATAGAGAAGGCCAGGGACGTCACCTCCGGCGGGGCAACCTATAACAGCTCCGGCACCTCAAACATCGGCCTTGCCGACGTCACCGACTCCCTCATGGCCATCAAGACACTGGTATACGATACCGGCGAAGTGACGTTCAGAAGGCTGAAGGCTGCCCTTGACACGGGATTCCAGAACGACCCTGAACTGCTGGCACTCATCGAAAGCAGGGTACCACGCTTTGGTTCCGGCAGCAAAGAGGCCATAGACATGGCAAACCGCGTTGCGGCCAAGCTGCACCGAATGTACACGGACAGGCGTAATTACCGGGGCGGCCCCTATACCTGCGGCTTCTGGTCCATGTCCCAGCACGTGGCCTACGGCAACCTCTCCGGCGCACTCCCCTCCGGCAGGCCGGCAGGAAAGGCCTTCACCCCGGGGCTTACCCCGCACCCGGCAGCGTCCAGAAGCTTTCTAGATAACATACGTGACGTGGCACAACTATCACCGGAGAACATGGACAACAACATCGCTTTCAACGTGAAACTTACCCCTTCAGCCGCTGACAGCCGGCAGAAAACGGTGGACACCATGTTCTCCTACGTGAAGACCTACTTCGACCTTGGGGGCATGCAGATGCAGTTTAACGTGGTCACTGCCGACGTACTGAAAGACGCCATGGCCAACCCGGAAAATTACCGCAACCTCCTGGTACGCATCTCCGGCTACAACGCCTACTTCGTCACCCTCAACCGGGAGATGCAGGTAGAGCTGATCGAACGTGCAGAATTCGGTATGTAACGGATTTCACCACAGAGGCTCAGAGATACAGAGGGGAATATATTTTGTCTGGTTGCATTTCATGATAGCAACCAGGTTTTTCCTTTGCCAAACAGTATATTAAAGCACAAAGATAAATATATATAATCCTTTCTCTGTACCTCTGAGCCTCTGTGGTGAATCCTTTCCAGTTGAAAAAAAGCGGTTGATTTCTTTGAGCGGTACATGACA
>JAGYNX010000198.1 GCA_018399855.1 Spirochaetota bacterium | reverse complement strand
AGGGATCCCTTGGTGGTGAAAAAAGGTTCAAAAATACGATCAATGTGCTCACCCTCAATTCCGGATCCACTGTCAGATATCTTCACGTATCCTGATCCGTTCACCTGTCCCGATTCTATGACAAGCTGCCGGTTGTCACTATACAGCATTGCGTCACGAGAATTAAGAAGTATGTTGCTGATGGCAAGGCTTACCTTGTTGGCATCCAGAAACATGTCATCGATCTTGCTTTTTCGCACAACCTCAATAGATACATTACTATCATTCATCTCTGGTCGTAAAATCTTTATACAGTCATCAATGATAGATTCAAGATTGGTAAGCACCTTTTTAGAAGGCTTTCTATAAGAAAAGATCAACAGCTGGTCAATAAGGTTGGTTGCCCTTTTGACAATTTTTAGAATTGTATTCAGATCATGGGAAGACCGGTCATTTATCTTTTCCTGGGACAACATTAACTCAACAATACCCTGAATACCGGCATTCATGTTATTAAATTCATGAGCTATACCGGAAGCCAGGGTTGAGATGGTCATGTTCTTTTCCAGTTCGGTAAGATTTCTTCGTGAAAATAGATCATGGTCCTGAAGGATGTGAAAGTACACGTATTCTAATGGTTCTTCACCCTGTTGTACAGGCAGAACATTGGTCTGAACCTCTTCGTTGAGGTCTTCTATTTGTACATTTTGTTTAATCTTTTCAAGTTGTGTCTGTATCCTGTAATCAAGGGCGTCTATGGGACATCCATTGTCACGTTTTTCACATTCAGGAAATACTTCATGGCACCTTTTGCCAATCAGGTCAGATGAATGGAAAAGTCTTTTCGCCAGTTCATTCACATCAATGATGTTCTTCTTCGCATCAATTACAATTACCGGAGAAGGGAACGCTTCCAGCAAACTTTTGTAATCGGTTTTTGCCTGGTTATCCATATGTCACGCTATACTTTATAGTCCCGCTTTAACTTCTTTCTTTATAAATGTACTTCACATTAAAAATTTATCTAAATTTTAGTGCCCAAATTGTAAACTAATACAATGTAATTGACGCCTTATGTATTATGGAGATATACTTTAAGTAATAAAGCATCAGCACAATCAGACTATTTTACAATGGAAAGGTATTTATATGCGTGTGGGCATAATTGGCGCGGGAGCGATGGGGACACTGTTTTCAGACTATATATCACGTACCGGTGTTGATTATTATGTATATGAAAAAGATAAAAACCGAAAAAACTACCTCGATGACAATCTTCCGGTATCCTCTTCTCCAGCAGATATTTCCAGTTGTGACATTATATTTTTTTTTGTTAAAAGTTACGCCACAGACGATGCCTGCCGGGACATCCATGATTTTATCGCTGATAACACAATAATCGTTACCCTTCAGAATGGACTTGGTAATTCTGAAATAATTTCCTCTTACTTTCCCCTCAACCCACTGGTACTGGGAACTACCACGTATGGTGCAGCACTTGATTCATCAGGAGTCTTGCTGCCTGGTGGAGAAGGTGAAAATATTATTGGAGGACGTGATAAGAAATCAAACGCTGTTATATTCTCCCTGCTTACTGATGCGGGATTTACTACCCGGGAAACTGGCAATCCCCTGCAGGTTATATGGGAAAAAGCCATAATAAACGCGGGAATAAACCCCCTGGGAGCGGTGCTCAATATTCCAAACGGGAAAATTGTAGAAAATGACTATTCCAGTAGTATACAGGAACAGCTCGTTCTTGAGGGATCACGTGTGGCAGATGCCATGAAACTTGATATTTCAGGCGAAACCATGATTGAGCGGACAAAGCAGGTTTGTCTTGCTACCGCGGTAAATCACTGCTCAATGCTTCAGGATATCCGGGCACAGCGCAAAACCGAGATTGACAGTATTAACGGAAAAATAATCGAATATGGACAGCTGAACAAGATACCTACCCCATGGAACACGTCAATGTATTACCTTGTGAAAGCAATGGAAATCAACTGACATCGATAAACTGTTTGACAAATACTGCTTGTACTATTTTTCTAATATAAAAAAAGAGGTGAGATTATGGGTAATTCAAACAACGAGAAAAAATGTTATTATGAAGTCGATGAAAATGGTGTTGCCTTGATGACAATTGATAATCCTCCCATGAACGCGCTCAGCCCTGCTGTGCTTGCTGATATGAAGGATTCTATTTATGATGCTCTCGATGACAATGCTGTTCGTGTTATCATTATTACCGGTGCAGGTAAGGCATTTGTAGCGGGAGCTGATATTACTGAAATACAAAAACAGAAAACAGAAAAGGATGGCGCAAATTTCCTTGTTATCGGCCAGGAACTATATAACGTTATCGAAAACGCGCACAAACCGTTCATAGCAGCAATTAACGGTTATTGTCTTGGAGGAGGACTGGAACTTGCCCTTGCCTGCCACATACGACTTGCTGATGAAAAAGCACAGCTTGGTCTCCCCGAGATAAAACTGGGTATAATACCCGGTTATGGCGGTACACAGCGAAGTCCCAGGATATTCGGCAACTCAAGAGCATTCGAACTTATACTTTCAGGTAATTTCATTAATGCAAGACAGGCTGAAATGTATGGTGTCATCAACAGGGCCACCGAAGCCGGAGCTGTCTTAACCGAAGCGAAAGAACTTGCGGGTGCAATTGCCGCACGGGGAAGGCTTGCCATACAGGCAGCCATGAGGGCTATTTCTGAAGGTGTACACATGGAAATTAAAGAAGCTTTGACTTTTGAACGGGAAGAATTTGGAAAGCTATGTGAAACAGCGGACAAGGAAGAAGGAATTGACGCTTTTCTCAACAAGCGTGAGCCAAAAATTCAAGACAGGTAATCCTGTGGTACTAATCTCATTTTTTAAAAAATGACCAAAGAAACAATAATTATACGTAACGCAGGTGTGGATGACATTGAAGATGTGTACAATATAGAGAATGAATCATTTGATTCACCATGGAACTATAAGAATATTCTTCATGAACTCAATTTGCAGTTTTCAATATTCATCGTCGCATGCATTGATGAAACTGTTGCAGGATATGCAATTGCCTGGCAGGTTCAGGATGAAATACAGCTAAACAAAATCGCCGTAAAAAGTAACTGCAAGAGGCTGGGCATTGGTAAAAGATTAATGTACAGGATTATTGAGATATCAGACCCGCCGGTTACGCGGGTTTTTCTTGAAGTCAGAGAGAGTAATGCCGAAGCCCAATTGTTCTACCAAAAACTCGGGTTTACCACCACGGGTTTTCGTAAAGATTATTACAAAACCGATAATGCCATTTTAATGGAGAGAAGACTACCTGCAGATGAAGATCAATAAAGCCGAATTTATCAAGAGTGCCGTAAAACCAGAGCAATATCCGCAGTTGCCGTACCCGGAATTCGCTTTCGCCGGCAGGTCAAATGTGGGTAAATCATCTCTTATTAACATGGTAACGGGAAACAGCCGCCTTGTAAAAGTCGGCAGCAAACCCGGTGTCACCAAAACAATCAATTTTTTCTCCATCAATGATACATTGTGTATCGCCGACCTGCCTGGTTATGGATATGCCAGGGTACCGATAGAGCTCAAGAAACAGTTTTATCCCATGATAAAACTCTACTTTTCAAACAGGGACAGGTTGAAGCTGGTTTTTCTGCTTGTTGACATCAGGCGGGTACCTGGAGATTTTGAGAAAGAAATGATCTCACTTGTAACAGGAAACAATATACCGGTTGCTATTATTGCCACAAAGTGTGATAAACTGTCAAAGAATCAGAGAGCCCAGAGTACAAAAAAAATATTAGAAAGCCTTGGTATACCCGGCGAATCATTGTTTTATTCATCAGTAAAAAGTGGTGAAGGAAAGAAAGATATTGTGAACCTGATCAGTGAGTATTCCCGGTAGAAAAATCCTTCATTGACGAGATTATTTCTTTTTTATACGGGGAGAGCCGCTTTTGCAAACCACCTGATTCGATTACGTAAATCTTATCCTGGTTAAGAAGAATGGCGATAAGATACGTATAGTCCTTGCCATTATACAAGTACCTGTATTCTGCTATCCTGCCATCAAAATTTTGTGGGGACGTAAAGTCTTCACTACTTACCACCTGGTATCCACCGGACTTCAAATGAATATCGATGGCTGAAAACCACATTTCAACACTGCCCTCAGGATCGTTCTTTACCTGGAAAGATCGTACCTTCACCCCACCTGCAGTTATTGCCTTGTAAACCTTTTTATCCCTGCTATAGACAGCAAACGAGTCGGGCAGGTTCAGCTTATATTCTGTAGCACAACCAAAAGTAAGAAGTATCC
>JAGYNX010000197.1 GCA_018399855.1 Spirochaetota bacterium | reverse complement strand
TTCTTCTCCCTGGAAAACCGAGGTAATATAATTTCCCTTAGACGCCATCTGTATGTTTAACGCTTTCAGGTTATAGGGTGAAACAAAGAAACTGCGCTCCCATCCCACGGGAGAGGTTTGAACGGGCTCACTTTTAAACACCAACAGGGCCGCCCCTCCCGCCAGTGCCAGCACAATACAGCTCCACAGTATCCGCCGAATAAAGGCGAACCTGAAGAAAAGATTTGAGATGTGTGCAGTTATCCTGTTCATTATATTACTTATTATATCATTTTACCTGTTTTATTGTCTTTAACATTTCATGCATCCATTAACCCCAACAAACCCCCTCTGTCCCGATTCCATCGGGCTTCTGCCGGTGTTATATTACACCTAATGCCTGGTCCAGGTCATTAATAATATCGTCAATATTTTCAATTCCGATAGAAAGTCTTATGAAATCATCGGTTACCCCTGACGTCTGCTTTTCTTCTTTTGTCAGCTGCTGATGGGTGGTTGAGGCGGGATGTATCACAAGACTGCGCACGTCGCCGATGTTTGCCACGTGGGAGAACAAGCTGACAGAATCGATAAACTTCACTGCCGCTTCATATCCACCCTTTATGCCAAAACCGATAATAGCGCCGAATCCCTCTTTCAGGTACCTCTTGGCCTTGATAAACTGGCTGCCCGATGGTAAGCCGGGATAGTTCACCCATTCCACGTTTTCGTGGTTGGACAGAAATGCCGCCACCTTGAGGGCGTTCTCACAGTGCCGCTGCATGCGTATATGCAGGGTTTCCATGCCCTGAAGAATAAGAAAGGCGTTAAAGGGGGACATGGCAGGACCCATATCCCTGAGCAGGTTTACCCGTGCTTTCAGAATATATGCCATGTTGCCGAATTCTTTCAGAAAGTTCTTGTTATGATATCCCGGATCATCTTCAGAGATCAGGGGAAACTTCCCGTTATCCCAGTTGAATTTTCCAGAATCTACCAGTATGCCTCCAATGGAGTTTCCATGTCCCCCCAAAAACTTTGTGGCCGAATATACCGCGATATCTACTCCCCATGCAAAGGGATCAAGGATGTAGGGTGACACGGTATTATCAAGTATGAGGGGCACACCGGCTGCGTGGGCGATATCGGCAAGGGTATCAAGCTCCACCACGTCAAGCTTGGGATTGCCGATACTTTCAGCATATACCGCCCTTGTTTTGTCGGTAATGAGTTTCTTGAACGAATCCATGTTTCCCGAATCGGCGAATTTCACGGTGATGCCCATTCGTTTGAAAGTATACTGAAAGAGGGTACGGGTGCCCCCGTAAAGGTTGTCTGCCGAAACCACTTCATCTCCCGCCTGTAGTATATTCAAAAGGGCCAGCATTATGGCCGACTGCCCCGACGCAACCGCCAGCGCGCCGACACCGCCGTTTAACTGTGCCATCCTTTTTTCAAGCACGGCAGTGGTGGGGTTGGTAATACGGCTGTAAATGTTTCCCTCTTTCTCAAGGGCAAAAAGGCTTGCAGCATGATCACTATCTGAGAACACGTATGATGTGGTCTGGTATATGGGTACAGCCCGTGAACCTGACGAATCAATTTCATGACCGCCGTGGATGCAAATTGAGTCCCTGTGCAGTTCTGACATATATATTACTCCTTACTGGAATTATTTAGCAACGCGTGAACAGTATAACTGGATAGATATTCCCGTACAACCCTTGAAAGCCCCGTCCACACACAATTGGTAGGACAGGTGCTGTATATGGAACACGAGTCGGGATCATTAACACATTCAACGAATTCCACTTCACCTTCTACGGCCGTGTATATATCCAGCATGGTGATTTGCCGTGCATCACGCCCCAGCACATACCCCCCGTCAACACCCCTGAAACTATGTACCAGGTCGTGTTTTTTCAGGTTTTTCATGAGATTTTCCAGGTATTTTACGGATATCTTCTGGGACTCTGATATCACCTTCACCGCAACCGGGTTTCCCCTGTGACGGGCTATCTCTACCAGTGCCCGGGCCGCGTATCTAGTTCTTGTTGACAATTTCATTTGCTTCTCTTAATAATGACATTATAGTAGACGACAGTTAAATCATACTAATCTTGTATGATTTAGTCAAGCTCAAAAAAGCATTGGTATCATTAATTTATTGATATTTTTATTGTTGTAACTATACTTATTGTGTACCCCACACTATGTCATCCATGGATTAAAACTGATGAAGACATGCGACTATTCCGATTCATTTCGTTCACACATTCCCCGTGAGGAATGTGGAGTTTTTGGCATCTACAATCATCCCCGGGCGGCAAACCTGACCTACCTTGGCCTGTACGCCCTCCAGCACAGGGGACAGGAATCCACCGGCATCGCCACATCCGATATTAACCATATCTACAGGTATACCGGCATGGGCAAGGTGGTAGACGTATTCAAGGAAGAACATATCCAGAACCTGCACGGAAATATCGCGGTAGGACACAACCGGTATTCAACCACCGGCTCTTCTTTTTTGAGAAACTCTCAACCCCTGCGTGCCGACTCGGTGCTGGGCCCCATGGTGCTTTCTCACAACGGAAACCTGGTTAATTCGGGCACCCTCAGGCGTGCCCTTGAAAAAGAAGGGGCCATTTTTCAGACCTCCATCGATTCAGAGGTTCTGGTACACCTTATGGCACGTTCCCGACTGGATGATTTCCTGGAAGCATTTATTTATGCCCTCAAGGCCATTCGGGGAGCCTATTCCCTGCTCATGATGAATAAAAATACCCTGTATGCGGTTCGTGACCCTTACGGATTCAGGCCCCTGGTGCTTGGCAGGCTTGACGGGGCATACGTGATCGCGTCTGAAACGTCATCTTTCGATGTTATCGATGCCGAGTATGTTCGCGAGATCGAACCGGGTGAAGTTCTGGAAATCAGCCCAACGGGTATTAAATCATATTTTCCTTTTGCCAATACAGGAAGCGCACTGTGCGTTTTTGAATATATCTATTTTTCACGGCCAGACAGCATCATCTTTGGCGAGTCTGTTCACGAGATGCGGCTTCGGCTTGGAACCATGCTGGCCCACCAGGCACCGGTTGATGCCGATATCGTGGTTCCCATTCCCGATTCTTCGGTATGTGCCGCTCTCGGGTACTCACATGAATCGGGTATTCCCTACGAAATGGGAATGATTCGCAGCCATTATATCGGCCGCACATTCATCGAGCCGGAACAGCGTATACGGGACTTCGGTGCCAAGATCAAATACAACGTGGTTCGTTCGGCGGTTAAGGGTAAGAAAATACTGGTGGTTGACGACTCCATCATGCGGGGCACCACCATGCGGAAGATCATCAAGATGTTTCGCAATGCCGGGGCAACAGAGGTGCATGTACGCATTTCGGCACCCCCCACAACCCATCCCTGCTTTTACGGGATCGATATTCCCACCCACAATGAACTGATCGCCGCCACCCACACCATCGACGAGATTCGCAAGTATCTCAGGGTTGATTCTATCGCGTATCTTACTATTGACAACATGCTGAAGGCACTGAACATCCATCACGGTAAGTTCTGTACCGCGTGTTTTGACGGCAACTATCCCGTTCAGTTTGACGAATCTGAAGATCATCAGAAATCCCTGTTCGAAGACGACGTTATGGCCTGCGGTGACTATTACTGAGTAAAAAAACTTGACAGATATTCCGTTTACGGTTTCTTATGATAGATAACACAGGTCACTAGCTCAATTGGTAGAGCATCGGTCTCCAAAACCGAGGGCTGGGGGTTCGAGTCCCTCGTGACCTGCTTAGCAGAAAACCGTAAGTCCTGAACTTTCCAGCACTTACGGAAAAAATGAAACTACCAGACAACTGGCGTTTCTCTAAAAACCTTATAAATGTAAGATAAATGTAAGAAGGTTCCCGTTTATCTTGCGAAGGATAGAGAAATGTCAGGAAAACCTTACTCAATTTACCCTCGAAAACGAAAAAAAGGAAAACAGGTCAGTGAACGCCAGTGCCTGGAAAAGGACAAAATCCTTAATACACGTATTCTCACCTGCCTTGGAGATTACATGCGTATTCCGGTGAAACCTGCCACCTGAACATCGATGATCTTCTCGAGGAGCTGTGTTCACTGCATCGGCTTATAGTGTTCGATGATATTACCGGTCTATCAAAGTCGGACAGGCAGGTGATCTCGAAAATCGCGGCGAAAACCACCGTCCTTGCCTCATCATCGAAGCCGGCTGATAAGAAACTGTTTCCCACCTTCGTGGATGTGAAACCATTGAAGCGGTATCATACCAGGACTATTCTCTCAGAGATGATCCACATG
>JAGYNX010000196.1 GCA_018399855.1 Spirochaetota bacterium | reverse complement strand
ACCGGGATAGGCCCAGATATGGCGTGTTCCGGCTCAAGCATTTTAAACCTGTTATGTCGTACTTCTGTTTCAGCTACCTGCCTCTCATCTTCTTCAAACGATGTATCATCCCTGGAATACTCATACACAACTGGATAAGAGGTCTGTTCATTTTCGGCGGACGTAAAGGGGTCAAAGGACAGCTGATCATCATTTATTTCATCACCTGTATCATGCGGGTGAGTCATGTCCTCCAGTTCAACCAGCCGGGGGACAGGTGTTTCAGTTTTTTCTTTTTCATAATAACCGTCATCATAAAGAACCACCTTTTTCTTGACCACCCACGGCAGTCTTTTTTTTCCATTCAGCTGGGCGTCAATATTGTTCAGAGGAACTGTCTGCACGTGTGTTCCCCTTCGGAAGAGTCCTTTTATCCAGGTAAAAAACCGCTGCATCCTCCCCCTGTGTTCTCCCCCGTATTCAATTATACCGGTAATTGATACAACCCCAAGCAAAATCATTCCGATAAGATTAATAAGCAGGGTCACTATCCAGGCACCCGCGGTTCCCGCCAGGTGGATGAATGTCTTCATAAGGGAAATTCCTATAAACCCGCCGGAAAACTGTGATATTACATTCCCGCGAACCAGTGCTAAAAGCACTGAAGTAGTAACCATGATAAAGGCAAGAGAGAACACCCGTTCCATGACAGGAAGAGCTGACCCGTTTCTGATAAATGACCACCCGGCCACCATCAACATGATACTGAAAAGATACGATGAGTAACCAAAAGAAAGACGCAGCAGGTGACTGATCCACGCCCCGATGGGACCGGTAAAATTCAGAACATTTCTGCTCTCCCGCAGGCTGTCGATGTCAGATATATGATAACTGAGAAGTGAGGCAAATATGAATAACCCGGCAATGATGAGTGATATCCCGGCTATTTCTCGTAAACGTCGGTCCTGTACCACGGCTCCTCCCCGATAAACTTGGCTACTGAACACGGCATGATTACAGGGATATAATGAGAATACCTGCAAGGCCAAGGGCAATGGTGTAATAACCGAAAACATCGATCCGTATCCTTTTCACCATAGCGAACAGAAGTGCCAGAGAGGCCATCGCCACAATGAAGGTAACTGTCATGGCCACAAGCAGCGGCACCAGCACCTCCATTCGTATCCCCGTTTCAAAAAGGGGCATCGCTTCAAGCAGCCCCGCCCCGGCTATAACCGGGATGGCCATAAGAAATGAAAAACGGGCCGACTGTTCCGGGTCCAATCCTGCCAGCATGCCACCTGTTATGGTGGCACCCGACCGTGAGATTCCCGGTATGATGGCCAGCGCCTGGCATACCCCAATCCACAATGACCTGTACATGCCTGTCTCTTCTATATTTCGGCTATTAATGGTGATAATTTTAGTTGATAACAGAATTAATCCGTTCACACAGAGCATAATGCATACAGAAAATGGATTGTTAAATAAACGGGCGAAATGATGGTGCAGCAATATACCGGCAACACCTGCGGGAATGGAAGCGGCAAGGATGTATATCACCGCACGAAGTTCCCCTTTCCCTTCCTGCCTGCCTGCTATTCCCCTTATGGAACCAGCACCCAACCGGATAATGTCCTTTCTCAGAAATACCAGCACCGCCATAAGTGATGCCACGTGCATTGCCACGTTAACAAATAATTCGGATGAATCACCCATGGTCAGCATGGTTGTATTGAACCACGGTATATGCTCAAACAGCACCAGGTGGCCCGATGATGAAACAGGAAGAAACTCCGCAACACCCTGAACAATGCCAAGGACAATAAGAACAATCATAAGTTCAAGCATATCAGATCTCCACTATGGTCACTTCAACAACGGGGTTTCGCCTTGTATGTTTGTGGATGGTATTCTTTACTGTTTTTTTCAGTCCTGCCTGCACCTGTTTAAGGGAAGCACCATCAGCAAGCATCCTGTTCATTTGCTGTTCTGCGTCACGCTGAATAAGATGAAGAACCTTCTCACCCTTCTGTCCCACAAACCCCCGTGAAAAGACTTCAGGGCGGCTCATCATCATGCCTTCGGATACAGCGGAGGTGACTATCACCACCCCGTTTGACGAAAGGGTTTTCCTTTCTTGTATAAGATCCTGGGTAACATCTCCCTGCAGTGAGCCATCAATGTATACCATGGGCAGGTTCAGTGTATCAGATTTCTCAAATTTTTTACGGGTTAGCTCAACCACGTCACCTGTCTGACCTATCACGATGTGGGAAGATTTGATTCCCAGTGATTCGGCAAGTTTGGCGTGGGCCCGCAGGTGCTTGTATTCACCATGGATGGGCATAAAATATTTGGGACGGGTAAGGGACATCAAAAGCTTCAGTTCCTCCTGTGAACCGTGACCGGACACATGAATATCCTCGTCCTGCTCATAGTGAACATCAGCCTTCATCTTCAAAAGTGAATTGATGATCTTATTGACCATACGCTCATTACCGGGTATCACCGACGCGGTAATCACCACGGTGTCACCAGCACCGATCCTGAAATACTTGTGGGTGCCCCCCGCCATTCTTGAAAGGGCGGACATGGGCTCACCCTGGGTGCCGGTACATATTACCACCATCCTCTTGTTGGTATATTTGCCCATCTCCCGTGTATCAATAATGAGTCCTTCCTTGTAATTGAGGTACCCGAGCTGGGTGGCAATTTCGATATTCTTGAGCATGGTCATCCCCGTTACCACAACTTTCCTGTTGTAACGGCTGGCAGCGTCCAGCACCTGTTGTATACGGTGAATGTTTGAGGCAAACGTTGCCACGATAATACGCCCCTTACAGCCTGAAAATATTTCTACCAGCTTGTCACGCAGCACGCTCTCTGAGCGGGTATAGCCTTTCCGTTCAGCGTTGGTACTGTCAGATAAGAGTAATTGTACTCCCTGCTGCCCGTAGTCACCGAAACGATGAAGGTCGGCCACCATCCCATCTACCGGTGAATGGTCTATTTTAAAGTCACCGGAATGTATGATTATACCAACCGGTGTCTTTATGGCAAGACCCACCCCGTCAATAATGGAATGATTCACCCGTATAAATTCCACTGCCATGCTGCCGATATGCACAAGATCACGGGGCACGATCTCAATGAAAACCGGTTCCTCCCGCGGCTTTCGCTCCGCAAGCCTGCTCTGTATAAGACCGATGGTGAGCTTTGTTGCGTATATAGGTGCGTTGATTTCTTGCAGTAAAAACGGTATGGCACCTATATGGTCTTCGTGACCATGGGTGACAACGATCGCTTTCAAGTTTTTACGATTTTTAATAACATAACTGAAGTCCGGTATAATGAGATCAACCCCCGGCATATCATCAGATGGAAACATGATACCGCAATCAATGATCATCATCTCATCCCGGTATTCCATTACCATCATATTACCGCCGACAGCCCCAAGGCCCCCCAGCGAAAGTATTCTTACTTTATCCTGATCTTTTTTCATAATCCCGTATGCCCAAATCCACCTTCATTTCTTGTTGTTTCCTGAAGAACGTCTACCACTTCAAATCTGCCCTGGTATGCCCTGGCAAACACCATCTGGGCAATA
This sequence comes from Spirochaetota bacterium, assembly GCA_018399855.1. GTDB lineage: Bacteria > Spirochaetota > UBA4802 > UBA4802 > UB4802 > M55B154. The sequence continues at coordinate 759 of JAGYNX010000196.1, read as the reverse complement.
CGCATACCCGGTTCGATCAAGAATGGTTCTTTACCCATGTTGGCTACAATAATTTTCACTTCACCCCTATAATCCGCGTCGATAGTGCCGGGACTGTTAGGCAGCAGTATTCCATGTTTCAAGGCCAGGCCGCTTCTGGGGCGTACCTGTGCCTCGTATCCCGGCGGGATCTCCATGTAAATACCGGTAGGCACCAGAACCCTGTCACCCGGATATACTGTCACTGCCCCGTCCAGTGCCGCGTACAGGTCTGCACCTGCGGCGTGTTCACTTTGATATTCGGGAACACGGGCATCAGGCAACAGCTTCAATTTCACATCTATCATTATACTCTCTTTCTTCATCACGAAGACACTATTCATCGTGATATGCCTCGAATAATCAAAAAGCATACTCACCCCATTCATACAGGCAAGTCAAGCAATTACTGCACACCCATCAGGTCTTCTTCCGTGCTGCTTTTTTTCGTGTGACCGGTTTACCGGATTGCGCGCCAGTTTCATTAACATGCAGCATATGTGTTTTCACCCCGAGCTTTCGAAGTTCAATGGCAATATCCATGCGCAGTTGACTTCGAAACAACCAGGCATTGCCGGGACTGTTCACCCAGCCGGCCACCCAGCATTCCACGCTGTCTTTCGACAGGTCCATAACCCAGAAATCTGTTTCAAAGTTTTCTAACACGTACTCACTCGCGGCGGCAATCTCCATGGTACGTTCCTTGACAAGTTCAAGGTCTGCATCATACGACACCCAGAA
>JAGYNX010000195.1 GCA_018399855.1 Spirochaetota bacterium | reverse complement strand
TCATGAGGGCACACATCCGGGTGGTGGGATGTCCTCCATCACCAAAGGCATCCCTTGGATCAAGTTGAATAACGTGATCATAAGAACGGCTGCCGGGGGAAGAATACCCCGCCGGTTCTATGTATATATGTTCAGTAACTTCCGTGCCATGAAAGTATTCCATCCAGCGGTATTTCCATGACATTTCTTCCATTTCGGTTATCATGAAATCGAAACCGGGAAACTGTTGTGCCAGCATGTCCTTTTTATCAAAAATCCCTGTCATACGCAATTCGGGCTCATCAATATTATCGATTGAAACACTCTGTGCCCCCGCCTCAAAAAGGCGGTCTGCCATTTCTTCCTCTTTTTGCGGATGTATTGTAAACACAACCCTGTACATAATTTTCACTATCTGTGTTGAATTAAACGGCATGCCCGGAGGTGCTGCAGAAGCACCCGGCCTGGTATTTTAAGTGAACCGTTTTATATATTTCCTGTCAATACTATCCTTTATTCTGAACCAGGTTCTGCCGCCAAGTACCAGTTTTCCCCTGACCGCGATACCGTAGCCAGCCAGGTTCATAATAAGCAGGTATTTTTTCTGGGGAACAAAGGCCTCAAGGCTTTCTCCCCGACAGTATGCCATAATGTTACTATACAAGAGGGGCCCCTGCCGCACCGCGTAGACCCCTGCCTTTGACAGTGGATGTGAAGAAAAATATATCCCGTCACCCGTGCCGAAAATATTGGGATAATTCTGAGCCTGGAGATATTCATTCACATCAAGTCCTCCATCAGGCCCTGTTTTCATCCCTGAACGTGAAAATATTTCGGGGGGGACTATCCCGGTTGCCATGATGCAGATATCCATGGGAATATCCCGGCCCCCTGCTAATGATACATTTTTGTCGTTTATTCCTGCAACCCTGGTTTGCTCATGCACCTCGATGCCATGCTTGCTTAGCCATTTGCGTGCTTTTCGTGATGCCTTTTGGGGGAAACCCTCCAGGAGTGTGCCGGAAGTAACGATGCTCACCCGGGCATCGATTGGCAATGTCCTGGCCCTGCCATATACATTCGCGGCAATTTCCACACCCGCGGCACCGCCACCTGCCACAACTACGTGCAAAGATAATCCCTTTTTGGCCTGTTCAAGCCGGCTACGTGCATGGTACAGATTGACCAGCGGTTTGACGGGATACACGGTGTTATTGCTGTCAACCGGTATAGTATCCTGAATTACGCTCCCCGTATTGCATGAGAGCACGTCAAATTCCATGATTTTGCCCCCCGAGGTGTAAATAACCCGCCGTTCGGGATCAATCTTCATTACCGAATCTTCTATAAATTCACCCCCACCCCGGTGTACCATTTTCTCGATGTCAAACCGGATATCATCCGGGGCGTACATACCCCCAAGCATTCCCGGCCCCATTCCCGAGTAATAGTGATACCGGGATGCGTTAATCACCACCACCCGGTAACCCAACTCCACCATTTGCCTGGTTTTTGATACTGTATACAGGTGTCCATGCCCGGCACCAATCAACAGTATGGTCATCCCCATATCACGGTCTCCAAAAAGTACATTTTTGTATTTCACACCTGAATATCATACACTATTGTACTAATCATCAGGCATGTGATGAAACTGGGTGCTGATATTCACGGTCATTTGTTCAGCAGAAGTCTTTTTTTATATCCATTCTCCATATTTTGCAACTGCCTTCTGTCTTTTTCTTATAAAAAAGAACCTTTTAGTATATTTTTATGAAATTAAACATGCATTATCGTCGTTTCATTCTCACCTGGCACGAACCGTGCATATATATGTCATATATCAAGTGTAAATCATTAAAAGGAGAATGACAATGAGAACTTTACGGAACGCAGGCTTATTAATACTCTTTGTCTTCGGATCAGCTGTTACAGCTTTTGCCGGGGAAACCGTGCCTGAACCGGTTTCAAGTATCAAGGCAATCAATGTTGTCTGGACACTTGTTGCCGCATTCCTGGTATTCTTCATGCAGGCGGGATTTGCCATGGTGGAGATCGGCTTCACAAGGGCAAAAAGTGCCGGGAATATAATTATGAAAAACCTGATGGACTTTTCAGTAGGCTCCATCGCGTTTTTCATGATAGGATTCGGTCTCATGTTCGGTAATTCAATTGCCGGGTTCATTGGGTCTTCAAATTTCTTCATGTCAGAAGCAACCCCCGGAAACCCCGATGGTCTCTGGATGTTCGCCTTCTGGCTTTTCCAGGCTGTGTTTGCTGCAACCGCTGCCACCATCGTGTCAGGGGCCATGGCCGAAAGAACAAAGTTCACCTCGTACATGATGTACAGCCTCTTTATTACCGCAATCATCTACCCGGTATCCGGACACTGGATATGGGGAGACGGATGGCTGGGGGGCCTGGGTTTTGTTGACTTCGCGGGCTCAACCGTGGTACACTCTGTGGGCGGATGGGCGGCACTGATGGGCGCCATGCTGCTTGGCCCCAGGATCGGCAAGTACAATCCTGACGGCACACCACGCGCCATACCGGGTCACAGTCTTCCACTTGCGGCCCTGGGGGTCTTCATACTCTGGTTTGGATGGTTCGGGTTTAACCCCGGCAGCACTACCGCCGGTGACGATCTCTCCATTGCGTTTATTGCGGTTAATACCAATCTTGCCGCGGCAGCCGGAGCAATCACCGCCATGTTCACCATATGGCTGAAATCCGGCAAGCCGGATGTCAGCATGAGCCTCAACGGCGCGCTGGCAGGTCTTGTAGCAATTACCGCAGGATGTTCGGCTGTCTCACCTTTAAGTGCCATACTCATCGGGATAATTGCAGGTATTGTTGTAGTACTCTCGGTGGAATTTATCGATTTCAAGCTGCGCATAGATGACCCGGTTGGTGCCATATCGGTGCACGGCGTGTGTGGTGCCCTTGGTACCCTGCTTGTAGGACTTTTTGCCCAGGCATCATATGCCGGTGAAGGCGTAAACGGGCTTTTCTACGGCGGCGGATTTAGCCTGCTTGGGGTTCAGGCCCTTGGTGTGCTTGCGGTATTCGGCTGGGTAACTGTCACATCAGGACTTCTTTTCTTTACCATAAAGAAAACCGCTGGCCTGCGTGTGTCAAAAGACGAGGAGATTCGGGGCCTCGACATCAAAGAACACGGCATGGAATCCTATTCGGGTTTCCAAATATTTATCAGCCAGTAAAGGAGGCAGCCCATGAAACTGATAATAGCGTATATACAACCAGAACGTCTCAACGATGTAAAACAGGAACTCTTCAAGGCTGATGTCATGAAGATGTCGGTAACAAACTCGCTTGGTTGCGGGCAACAGGGGGGATACATGGAAACCTACCGGGGTGTCCCCATCGAGGTAAACCTGTTGAAAAAAATTCGCCTAGAAATCGCGGTAAATGACGATTTCGAAAAAATTACTATCGATGCTATCATACGCGGATCACGCAGCGGCAACATCGGTGACGGCAAAATATTTATACAAAACTTGCAGAATTGCATTCGCATTCGCACCGGGGAAGAAGGAACAGACGCAATAGGGTAAATAATTATTTGCCAACCATATAATTATTAAGGAGACTATTATGAAGAGGACACTAGTCGCATTATCACTTACACTTATTTTTTCATTGGTAATGATGCCATCCATAAAAAAAGCACATGCTGAAGGTTCATTTCTGAAAGTACCTGTGAGTATAAGCTACAGCAGCACCTACTGGTGGAGAGGGGTAGAAGTAAACGGCAAGGGTGTTGGTGTCATCTGGCCGTCGGCAGGGCTTGAATTCGGTGATACCGGTCTTTCACTATCGGTGGCAGCAGGCATCAACGAAGATTACCTGGTGGTAAACGAAACAGGCGAACCTGATGAAGCCGAGGTGTACCATGAGTTTGATTACGGTCTTGCCTACAGCGTGTCAACCGGCATTCTCTCGGTTGACCTGGGGGTGATGTATATTCACTATCCATTCTACGACGAGGTAGATGATACCGCAACAGATCCATCATTCGTTGAAGGCTCCCTTGGGCTTGGGCTGAACATCCCCCTTTCACCTGCCCTTGAAGTATACTATGATTATTACGTGAAAGAGAGCGATGAAGGCACACCCCAGAACGAAGACTATTACGTAAAGCTTTCCATCGGACATGACCTGATCAGCACAGACAGCTTTACCTTCAGCATGGGTGCATGGGGAGCCTATTACAACAACGCCTATTTTGACGCGAAGGGCTTCAGTGACGCCGGCGTGTCCCTTGGTACAAGCAGCATATATGAAGGGATTGAATTTACATCGGCAATTTATTATGCCAGGACCCTTGATTCTGACTTCATGGCAGAGTATGA
>JAGYNX010000194.1 GCA_018399855.1 Spirochaetota bacterium | reverse complement strand
CGAATGGTTACATTGGAATTATTCAGATCGAGTGGATTCTTATAAGGTTCTGCAAGTATGCCCATGTCGTATACATAAATGAGTATACGATTGACTATCTTGTGAAGATTTTCTGTATTTTTATATCTTAAAAGGGCAAATAGAACACGATCGGGATATTTCAGGTATTCAGGAAGATCATTTTTCAACGATATTAGCTGAAATGCCCTGTCATCCGTCCCCGAAGGTGGGTTCTCTTTCAGTGTCCTTGATACATGTGAAAAAAGAACCCTTACAACTTTCAGCTTATCTTCAAGAACTGACTGATCCTTGTCAAAAACCAGTGGTACCATCTCTGATACACGCCGCTTTTCCATCTCCGTTTCAGATTTTACCTGGTACTCTATGTCACGGGGAACGCGAATATCTTCCCTGGCAATATCACCGATATTATACTCATAGGTTGATCCCCGCATATTCAGTGACAGCAGCACTGTGGCAATAACGATAATTACAAGGGTATACACAAATGACATACGAATGCTTCGCTTTTTGAAGGCGAATTTTATTCCACGTGATAGTATTTTAACTGTTGTCAGCATAGTATATCTGGATGTATCAATCCGACCCGGCGTGTTGCTCATATGCGGCTATTATTTTTTCTACGATCGGATGACGACAGATATCCTCCTTTTTAAACTCGATAAAGGTAATCTCTTTCACGTTTTTTAGAATTTTGCGGGCCTGCAGTAACCCTGAATGCCCCGGTTTCTGAAGGTCCACCTGCGTTATATCACCAGAGATCACCATCCGAGAATTATTGCCAAGTCTTGTGAGGAACATCTTCATCTGGGATGATGTTGTATTTTGTGCTTCATCAAGTATTACGAAAGCTTTATTCAGTGTTCGTCCCCTCATGTACGCCAGCGGTGCTATTTCTATTGTGCCCTTTTCTATAAGGCGGCTCACCCGTTCAAAGGGCAGCAGATCAAAAAGGGCATCGTACAGCGGTCTCAGGTAGGGGTTAACTTTCTGTATAAAATCACCAGGAAGATAACCCAGGTTTTCACCGGCTTCAACAGCTGGTCTGGTAAGTATTATTCGTTCAACTCTACCCGTAATAAGATACTTTACCGCAACCGCAACTGCAAGATAAGTTTTTCCTGTTCCAGCCGGTCCTATGGCAATGGTTACAGGGCTTTGCTGAATGGATGAGATGTATTCAGCCTGGTTCATGGTACGGGGCATAATTGATTTACCCGTTTCAGGAACCACTATTTTAAGCCTGTTTATTTCATTGGTATCAACCTTTTTACCCCTGGCGATTGAATTCGCCAGGTACTTGATATCAAACTCGTCAAACTCGTAACCGGGTTCTTTCATGTGAAGGTAATCACCCATCAGGTGCAGAAGAGACATGGTCTGCTCTTTCTTTTCCTGGTCGGCATCAACCTTCAGGGTTGTACCCCTGGGGATAATCTTCACATCAAGAATTTGTTCTATATTCTTAATATTCTTGTCCTGTGATCCACAGATACGCTTGTAGATTGACACATCCTCTACTTCAAACATCTCGTCAGTCATTTATGGCTCAACCACTTTGATCGAGAGGTCTTTAAGCTGTTGCGCCGCAACCGGTGAAGGAGCGTTGCTCATGAGACACTGCCCTTTCTGGGTCTTTGGAAATGGAATAACCTCGCGAATAGACTCTCTCTTGAGAAGAAGCATAAGTATTCGGTCAAGACCCAGAGCTATCCCGCCATGTGGGGGAGCACCATACTGAAGGGCCTCAAGTAGAAATGAGAACTTAACCCGGGCCTCCTCTTCTGAGATTCCCAGTATATTAAACATCTTTCGCTGCATTTCCATTTTATTGATACGAATTGAACCACCACCAATCTCCATGCCGTTCAACACCACGTCATAGGCCTGAGCCCGAATGTCTTCAGCATTTTGGGGTGATAGTGATTCAAGTTTCTCAACATCATCAGGCTTTGGAGCGGTAAATGGATGATGCATGGCATAGTAGCGTTCATCTTGATGATCATATTCAAGTAATGGAAAATCATATACCCAGATGAAATTCATGGCGTCCCCGTCCACCATCTTCATCTGTTCTGCTATATGTTCACGTAGATTGCCCAATGCGTCATTAACAACCTGTTTGCGGTCACAGGAGAATATCACCAGAACGTTCCCCTCAAGTGATAACCTTTCAGAGAGTGTCTTTTTCTCATCATCGCTGAGAAACTTGGATATACCTGTTTCAAAATTCCCGTTATTATAACGAACCGTTGGAAGACCCATTGCCCGGTAGGCTTTCACGTATTCAATGTAATCATCTATCATCTTACGGGATATTTTCCCTTCATCGGGAACAACCATGGCCTTGATGATGCCACCGTTTTCAAGGGTAGACTGAAAAACCTTGAAACCCGACTCACCGAAAATATCGGTGCAATCAGTAAGTTCCAGTCCGAACCTTGTGTCAGGGGCATCCTTGCCATACCTGCTCATGGCTTCATCATATGTTATCCGGGGAAAGGGTGTGGGGATGTCCCTGCCCTGTATGGCCCCTACCATCTCAACCAGCAATCCTTCGATTTCCCGCATAACCATGTCGGGGCTGACGAATGACATTTCGAGGTCTACCTGGGTAAATTCGGGCTGCCGGTCATTTCGCAGGTCTTCGTCCCTGAAGCATTTGACGATCTGAAAGTAACGGTCAAACCCTGACACCATGAGAATCTGCTTGAACAACTGCGGCGACTGTGGAAGGGCGTAAAACATACCCCTGCTTATTCTACTGGGTACCAGGAAATCACGCGCCCCCTCGGGGGTTGACTTGTTCAGCATGGGGGTTTCTATTTCATAAAAATTATGACTTGAAAGAAACTGCCGGGTCACCTGCATGGTCCTGTGCCTGCTGATTACAGCATCACGCATCTCGGCCCGCCGCAAATCGAGAAAACGGTACCTGAGCCGAATCTCTTCGCTCAGCTTGTCCTGTGAATCGATGGGGAATGGGGGCACTTCTGATTCAGCAAGCACTTCGAGGTGTTCAGCCTTTATCTCGATATCACCGGTAGTAAGGTTGGGGTTTACAGTTTCTTCTGTCCTCTTCACTACCGATCCTTTTACCATTACACAGAACTCACTGCGCACCTTTTCGGCACGTTGTGTTTCTTCGGGTATACTGGAACTGTCAAATACTACCTGTACTATACCGGTAACATCGCGTAGCTCAAGAAAAACGATGCCGCCAAGGTCTCTTTTTCTGTCTATCCATCCGGCAAGAAGTACTTCATTTCCGATATCACCTGATGACAGCTTTCCACAATAATTACGATTATCAAACATCAATGCATTCCTTAGGTTAAATATATGAAAAATAGGTCGATTTTACCGGCTTTTCCAAAAAAAATTAAGACAGATATTCTCTGCCTGTTCCGGTAGTTTAACGGGTATTTACTTAGTTTGCGGGGTGGGGTTTTGTCAAGTTAAAAAGTTGGTGTTACTGCACACCCTGTTGTCCTCGCACGAAGCCTGTGAACGCCCGAACTGCCTCTTCGGCCTTGTTAATTAACGTATAAAATAATTCTATTTGTACGACACTTTTCACGCTAATATGAATTCTTCTTTATTGTAATATTTTTCTTGACTTACATGATCTTTATGTCTTACAATAAGTAGACAACAACTATCTTTTAGGGTACGGTGGTGGTCACATGAATGACATGATTACCGAAGTCAGGGTTTTCCCTAAGGAAAACCTTGGGAAAACACTAGGGTTTGCCAACATCACTCTTATGGACAAATTCGTAGTAAAAAACCTGCGAATTGTAAAAGGTGATAAGGGCATATTCATCGGAATGCCTTCCAACAAGAGGAAAAACGGTGAATATATCGACCTTTTTTTCCCAATTACTCAGGAAGCCAGGGACATGATTACCGGCGCTATTCTTGATAAGTATAACGAGGTAATGGAAGGCGAGGCTGCCGGGGTTGAACACAAGGTAAACCAGGTATAACAGAAGTACGATTGTACCTGCTACACAAAGACCAGCTCAATAATCCGTAGTGCTTCTCATCAGCAACTAAACGATGAGCTAAGGCAAAAAAATATCTGCCTTAGAATTTTATTGTCCTGACTGTATTTCATTCCTGCCTGAAACGGGACATGAAACCTCTCACGAAGTTTGTCATCCGCGTCAGTACAAGGGCACTGATTACCACGTCAAGTATATCAGGAAAACGCAACCCTGTCCCCCTGAATATCTGCAGGGCATTCACCTTGTAACAAAGAAAAAAAGCGATCACAATAATTATGGCATCCCTGGTAGCCTCAATAGGACGGGATGAAGAAGCGTCCCTGAGTGCTGACATTGAAAATAC
>JAGYNX010000193.1 GCA_018399855.1 Spirochaetota bacterium | reverse complement strand
CGAGGCCGCGCCGTATTACGTGACAGGTAATACTATAAACATTATATGAATGTTTTTCCTGGTATTACTTCTACACAGGGTGAAAGATGTACTACCTCGGTTTTACACATGCAATAAGCAATTATACCGGAGGACCCACATGAATAGAAAGATTCTATCACTGTTTTCAATACTTCTATGTGTTGCATTCTGTATTTCAGGGGCGTTTAGCCAGGACGCGAAGAATAAGGAACAGCAGTACTCACTTACTTCAAAGGATCTTGAAGAAGATGGTAAAATGCTTGACACGCAGGTAGCTGAATTAAGCAAAAAAATCGAGAATGTAATTGCCAAGTATAAGCTGATGACAATTAAGGATATTCGTCTTGTCCCCTACCAGATGACATATACCATGGGTGATAATTATATAAAAATGGAAAAGCATCATTTTGTGAGAGATGAGCTTTTAACCAACAGGGTAAGGGCCCTTCAAAAACGGTCGATTATTATCTACACAAACGGGACATCAGTAAACAAGATAGAATCTATAATTCTTGAAAAGAACTATTATGAAGATACTTCAAACGAAGTAAGAATTGTAGACAATTCCCCTACAGCAGCCGGTACCGATGATATTATTTTTACACATATTATGAATGGGAATAAAATTGTTAACGGTGAGAAGCTTGGGGACATTAAGAATAGCACAGCATTCCCGGTCAGAAATGAATTGAAACGGGAGTTTTATGTTCCTCATTTATCCTATTTTTACGATTCAATTCTAAATGTTGCTGAAACATATTACAAGGGAATGAAGGACGCCGAACAGACAATGCAGGAATTCCTGGAGAAATCTACAAGGTTCTAATCCGGGGAGCTGTAATTCAGGAATTACGCGGGTACTCCCTGTTGTTCCGTCGGCAGGGAGTTTTTATTTGTGTATGACATTTCGAATTTTTTTCGCGAATTATTTGAACTATGGTAGACATACACTGTAAAAGCACCATGTTAGTATGATAATAAAAATATTCAGGAGTTAGTATGAAGTTACTTGTAACCGGCACTGCTGGTTTTATCGGATTTCACATGGCAAGACGGTTGCTATCAGAGGGCATGGACGTAACCGGCCTTGATAATATGAATGATTATTACGATGTGTCTTTGAAAGAAGCAAGAAACAGAATTCTTGAAAATGAATATGAAGGGTACGTGTTGCATAGAATTGATCTTGCTGATGCGGAAAGTATGCAAAAATTGTTTGAAGAAGGGAATTTTGATTACGTGATACACCTGGCCGCGCAGGCCGGCGTGCGGTACAGCATTGATAATCCCCGGGCATATATCGACAGCAATATCGTTGGTTTTCTGAATATCCTGGAGGGATGTCGGAATAACGGTGTGAAGCACCTGGTGTACGCGTCTTCCAGTTCTGTGTATGGTATGAACACACAGATCCCGTTTTCGGTACATGATAACGTGGACCATCCTGTGTCACTGTATGCCGCAAGTAAAAAGTCCAACGAGTTGATGGCACACGTGTATTCGCATTTATATGATATACCGTCTACAGGATTACGATTCTTTACCGTGTATGGTCCGTGGGGCCGCCCGGATATGGCATATTACATGTTTACCAATTCTATCTTGAAAGATGAGAAGATAAAGGTATTCAATTACGGTGACATGGAACGGGATTTTACTTATATCGATGATATTGTAGAAGGAATATACCGAATAGTATGGAAAATACCAGCATCAACTGATAACTGGGATGACATTCACCCCGATCCGGGAAGCAGTAGTGCTCCTTACAGGGTATATAATATCGGAAATAATCAACCTGTTGGTTTAATGGATTTCATCCATGTGATTGAAGAACTTCTTGGTAAAGACGCGAACATGGAATTTCTTCCAATGCAGCCTGGGGATGTTCTCACAACCTATGCTGATATTGATGATCTTTCCACTGCTGTCGGATATTCGCCGGATACGTCAATAGAAGAAGGACTTGAAAAGTTTATAGAATGGTATAAAGCATATCATAGAAGTTGAGTTATTTGCCTGCCGGCATTTTCACGGCAAGGAGGCAGGAGATGAAAAACCCAATACTTGTACCAGAATTAAGAGATCTGCTTAAACGTAAAAGATTTACTATCCTGAGATCCTTTCTTGCCGAGCAGCATGAAAAGGAGATCGCGGAATACCTGAGTCTTCTCAACCCGGAAGAGATATGGAAGATCTTAAACCTGGTAGATGCATACAGGCGTTCCGAGATATTTACATATATGGACATGGATGTACAGGTATCGCTGGTATCCGGTCCATTAAAAAAGAATATTACCGAACTTTTGATGCAGATGTCCCATGACGACAGGGCCGACCTTTTTCAGCATCTTGAAAAAGATGTCGCGGATAAACTGCTCTTACTGCTTCCTCTCGATGAAAGATATGATATTATAAACCTTACCTCTTACAGCGAGGGCACGGCCGGTGCTATAATGACCACCGATTTTGCCACCCTGGTAGAGGATGACGCGGTTGAGAAATCAATAAAAAAGATAAGAAGAGAAGCTCCTTCAAGGGAGACTATTTATTATATATACGTTACAGACCAGCATGAAAAGCTGATAGGTTTTGTCTCACTCAGAAATCTCATTCTTGCCCGGCCAAAGCAGAAAATATCCAGTATTATGAAATCTGAGGTGATTTACGCGTATGTTGATGATGACCAGGAAAAAGCGGCCCAATTAATCGAAGAATACGACCTTATCGCTCTTCCAATCGTGGATTATAATAACCGATTATGCGGCATTATCACCCATGATGATGCCATCGATATTATCAGGGAAGAGCAGACCGAAGACATGGAACGTTTGATGGCGATCAGTGGTCGGGTGGAAGAGAAGACATACCTGGATGTGCCTGCCTTTGTACATTTTAAAAAACGGGTATTCTGGGTGGTAACACTTGGTATATTGAGCCTGTTAACCGGTTTGATTATACAGGGATTTCAAGATACCCTGGAATCTCTTATCATATTGACATTTTACATGCCGATGTTAACCGCTACAGGTGGTAATACGGGATCCCAGGCGGCAACGGTGGTGCTTCGTGCCCTTGCCTTGAATGAATTGAATCCAACAGATATTCTGAAGGTAATATGGAAAGAGCTTTCAATCAGTATTCTGCTGGCATTATGCCTCGGTGCAATAACCTATTTCCGGGTATTGCTGATGTCCGGCAATACTACGATACCCCCAATTCTTACCCTGCAGAGCATTGCTACGGTTATTGGCATCGCGTTAACCATACAGGTGGTATGGTCAACTCTTTTTGGAGCTGTTATTCCAATTATTGCCACAAGGTTGAAGCTTGACCCGGCCGTTGTATCCAGCCCGGCGTTGACAACCTTTGTTGACATGGGGGGAATCGCTATTTATTTTACCACCGCGAAGATTGTTCTTGGTATTTAATTCAATTCCATCAGGATCGTGTCTGCCATTTTCTGGTAGCGTTCCGGACTATTCTCCGTTTTGACTTTTTGCAGGTATATGCGGGCCTTGTTGTCCTGACCCTTCTGATGTAAAGTAAGCGCAAGATTAATGTAGTTGGCATACTTGATGTTTGAAAAATCACCAAGGTCATAACGTGGCACAACAAGAAAATGGGTCAGCGCTTTCTGATAATCCCCCAGCTGATACCAGTTTTTCCCTATATAATAATGAGAAATAGCCAGGATCCGTTCATTGTTACTATTCTGCCTGATACATTCATGAAAGGTTTCTATCGAGAGATCGTTTAACCTGTCCCTGTAGGCAACATAGCTCGCGTAAAGTAGGTTTTTATTGGAGATGTTTTCAATTTCTAAAACCTTGTTCCAAAAGTCCCTGTCTTCTTTCGCAAGGGGCACCAGGTTGTTTTTTGCTGCTACAGGTATTAATAATACAGCGGCAACAAGAAAAAGTACCAGTATATAACGGAAATAAAAATTATGCACGTAATGCTCCAACAGTATATTTTCTATCTTTACAAGTGTTATAAGTATATGCAGGCATAGCGTTTTATTTCAAGAAAAATATTAATTCAGGAATATTCAAGTAAGGGAATTATTTCTTGACGTAAAGTGTGTTTACCGGTCTTCTTATATAAAAAGCGACCTACTCTGGAATGGTATAGTATTTATATGAAATTAAGTGAAATCCGAACTCTTCTTAATGCCGATATCTTAAATGGCGAAGAAATGCTGGAAAGCATCGATGTGTCAACAGCATTCGCATCTGATCTTTTGAGTGATGTTCTGGCTTATGCCAAAGAACATGCTCTATTTATCACCGGTTTGACCAATCCACAGGTAATCAGAACGGTTGAAGTACTTGACCTGATAGGGGTAGTATTTGTTCGAGGTAAGG
>JAGYNX010000192.1 GCA_018399855.1 Spirochaetota bacterium | reverse complement strand
ATCACCCAGGCCGAACGGCAACATCTGAATGACGCGATTACTTCTATAAAGAACACACTCTCAGAATCTGAATCCATCAAGCGTGATCTGAAAAAGCTGGAAGACTACCTGGAGGATATTTCAAATTTTCTTTAACTACTCACCCTATGCTCATTCAAGCTCTACTACTTTCACTTTCCCGGTTGACTCCAGTTTATTTTTCAGGCTTTCATTCCCAACCACTACCCGGATAAAACCTTTTTGGAAAAGGTTGTTAAATTCTTTATGGACTTCCTTTCCTGTTACATCTTGTATTTTTTGGGGGTACTTTCCCAGGTAATCATCAGGCAGTTGATTATAATCAAGCCAGATTGATTTTCTGATTATAGAATATGGTGAATCAAATTCAAATATGTAACTGTTCAGTACTGACTCTTTTGCCCACTTCATTTCTTCGGCATTTGGACCATGGGCAGAGAAATCCTTTAATATGGAATCAATCAGGTTCATTGTTTTTTTCGTCGTATCTGTTCCTGTCTGGGCATAGGCAAGAAATACCCCGGTATTTTTTCTAAACCTGGCAATAGAGCTCACCGAGTATGCCAGTCCTCTCTTTACCCTGATCTCTCTCATCAGGCGGGAGCTGAATGATCCCCCCCCCAGGATGTAATTACCCACGCTCAGGGGATAGGTACTCTGCTCCTGTATTTCCGGCGCTAACGTACCGAAAACAATTGTTGACTGTGGAATACCCTTTTGTATCAGAAAGACAGTATCAGCATTCTTCTGCAGCACCTGCTGCACCCTCTTCCTGTCAACGTTGTAATACTGTGCGTCACCTTTTGGAATTGACGAGAAGACATCTTCCATCAGTTTTTTCACCTGTGCAAGCGGCAGGGAGGTGACAACCCCCACCCGTATATTTCCTGTTACCGCGTGGCTCTTCCATAGTGCTGAAAGATCATCACCATCTATTGCCTTCAGTGTTTTTTCTGTCATCACGGCCCCGTATCCATCCCCGTCAAAGAGTATCTGCCTTAATTTTTCAAAAGCAAGCTGTTCAGGACGGTCTTCACGCCTGCGAACCGAATCCATGAGCACAGATCGGGCGTTATCCACGTAGGCACTTTCAAAATTCGGCCCGCTGATAACACTTTTCAAGAGTTCTGATGCCTGCCCGGCATGACGCTGAAGAAACCTGAGTGATATGGTGATGTTCTCCCAGGAGGCATTCACACCGTATTGTCCCCCCAGTGATTCTACAGCCCTGTGGAGACTGGCACCGGGGTATTCTTTTGATCCTCCCATATTCAACGTGTTTGCCAGCATCTCCGAAATACCCGCGTTATCACTGTTCTCATAAATTTTACCATAACCGGTTGAGACAGAAACCGAAAAATGCGGAAGTGAGTCCTGAAGGTAAAAAACTGTTACACCGCTTGTGGTAGTAAATTCTTTCACTTCCGGTATGGAAAGATCAACCTGCTGATCCGTTTTTGCCGTAATAAGGGGTTTATCATTGGCAGATACCATCAGCCCACTGTAAAAAATAACGATTAAGGTATATATACTACAGATAATATAGTTCTTCATACTCAAGTGAGACCTCCTTTTTATATTCTGTAAGTGTAATCATCAATATCCGTTGATGCAAGTATATAAAAAATTTAATTGATTTTATACGTTCATTCCTGTGTATTGTCATCCATCAAGGAGTGTATACACACGGCACCGTACACTGCAACAGAACATATCCAGGGAGACTTGTTACATGAAAAAGATCATTTCACTTACCATAATCGCAGTATTTTTTATAACCGGTTCACTTCAGGCCCAGGAGTCTCCCGATCAGGATGGCACACCACAAACCAGTATATTTACAGAACACGTGGATATGCCGGTCAATCTCTATGACACCTACACCTTTGACAGGGAAAAATGGCCATACATCCGTACAGGGATGTGGCTCATGGGGCCGGTATTTATTGGTGCCTGGGGTGTAGCAGAATGGGGATGGTTTAAGGATAATACAACATTCAGGTATGAACCCTCTGACATCACCGGGGCTGATGCCTATGATGGTCTTTCTGACAAGGTTGGACACATGTACACCACCTACGCGTTTAAACGTTTAGCCACATTCGGATTCAGGGCTACCGGATCTTCACCTCTTCGGGCAAATATCGAGGGAGCCATATACGCAGACCTTATCATGTTTATAATGGAAGTTGGAGATGGATACTCAACCGCGCATGGATTTGATATATATGACTTTTATTTTAACAATATTGGGATGCTTATCGGTGTAATCCTTGACGCCTCTCCCGCACTTGACCGCATGTTTGCCCTTCAATGGGAATACGTACCAACCAGGAGAATGCGACGGGGGATCAAAGATCACGACCCTACCGCCGACCCCTTCACGGATTACAGCGGCCATAAAGTAATACTGGCCACCAAGCTGGCAGGTATTCCTTATCTGTCTGAAACACCCCTTCGTTATGTGAATATCGACCTTGGATATTACGCACGGGGGTATTATAACAAGGACTTTGATTACAACACCCGAAACATATACGCCGGCATATCTCTCAATTTCTCCATTTTTCTGGGTGATATTCTGCCAACCGGCTATACCTCGTCAACGGCACAGACTATATTCAACCATTATCATGTACCCTATGACGTAGAGGTTAAAGACTGGGAGTTGACCCGAATGAAAAACGATTAACATTCAGTTATTCAGTTTTTTCCAGTATACCAACGATCCTGTTGCCGGGCACCAGGTATTCCTTCATAACCTTTCGCACATCTTCACAGGTGATGGAGCGTACCTGGTCCAGGTAGTTGGCAAAATACCACCAGTCCTGAAACACGGTCTGGTAATAGTTGAGGGTTCTTGCTATTCCCATGTTGGTATCCATGTCAAATACGATTGAAGATTCAGTGCTGTTAATCACCCGCTGGATATCCTTGTTACTGCACTCTTTAAGAAGCCTGTCGATTTCATCGTAAATGGCCTTCTCCAGTTGCCGGGGTTCTACTGAATGTACCGGCGCCGCTGCAATAACGAACAGGTTATCATACCTTGACCCGGGATACCCGTTCCACGCGTTCACCGACGAAGCCAGCTGTTTGTCCATCACCAGTGAAGAATACAGTCGGGAACTTTTCCCCCTTGAAAGAAGTGATGCCACCACGTCGAACACGTAATCTTCGCGGGAGGGAGCCGTGGGTTTATGCCATCCTATCACCAGGTAGGGGTTGGCCTGGTCCTTCAGCACAAAACGTCTTTCAAGATTCTGCCTGGGTTCCTTAATGGCAATAGCCTGCTGCGAATGTCCACGGGGCAGCGAACCAAAGTGCTTCTCAAGCAATTTTCTTGTTTCTTTCACATTCATGTCACCGACGATGGTGATATTCATATTCTCAGGGGTATAATTATCATAATAAAACTTCCTGATCTTGCTTATAGAGAGATAGGGGATATTCGATTTCCACCCGATGGTTGGATGGCGATAGGGATGTGCCAGAAAGCTTAAGGCGGTAAAATTTTCAAAAAGCCTTGCCACCGGTGATGACTCATAGCGCATAAGCCTTTCTTCGTACACGGTATTGCGCTCGAGGTAGAATTCCCGTAATACGGGATAACGTATCCTCTCGGATTCAAGCCGGGCCCACAACTCCAGCTTTGTAGAGGGCAGTTCAATATAGTAGGCGGTTTTATCCCTTGAGGTAGAAGCATTAAAACCAACCCCCCCGGCCCTTGTATATATGCTGTCATAGGGAGAATGAACAATGTATTTCTTGTGCTGCTTCTGCAGCTCTTTCAGCTGCTTTTTCAATTTTGGCAACATTACGTTGTCAGGATTTTCAAGGGAAAGACGGTCGATGGTTTCACCCACTGCTTCTATCTTCTGCAGAATTTTCTTTTCTTTCGCGTAATTCTTCGTACCGATTTTGTCGGTACCTTTAAAGAGCATGTGCTCAAGCAGGTGGGCCGCTCCCATAGTGTCATAGCTTTCATCTGCAGACCCTACACGAAATGAAGTGATCAGGGACAGGGTCGGTGCCAACTCCCTTTTCAGCAGCAGGCAGGATATACCGTTTGAAAGTGAAAAGGTTACCACCTCCTCTTTGAGGTATGCGCTCACGTCGGTAACGGGTTCTGACCTGGCAGGTGAAACAGCCACCATACATACTGCCACCATCGTGAAAATAACACCTGTAATCATATACCAGAAGTCTTTCATAAGTTCTCCAAAATGTTAAAATAATTTCTATTCGGATTTACTGTCAGGGTCAATTCCCTGCTTTTCAAGAATTTCCCTTGCTGCAATTTTCAATTTTGGGGAAACCTTGAGTGGGGGTAATTCCACCTTGTATTTACTCTCATCGCTGCCATTGTCC
>JAGYNX010000191.1 GCA_018399855.1 Spirochaetota bacterium | reverse complement strand
TCCCTGCTATTATGTCTATGGCGTGGGCTACCCCCTGAATCGAACAGAAGTCTCTCAGCACACTGATATCGGGGCACCTCCCGGTTCTCCCGATAAAGCGATGATGGACGGGATTGATGGTCTGCAACCCCAATGTGATCCTGTTGACCCCGGCCTTAATGCACTGATTGATATATGCCGGGTGCATGTCTGATGGGTTGCATTCAAGTGTGATCTCGGCATTCACGTCCACCCCCCTGCTCTGGGCTTGAATCTCTTCAATTATTTTTGCTATATCACTTGCAGTCATCATGGAGGGAGTGCCGCCACCGAAGTATATGGTGTCTACCTGGCATGCGGACAGGATTTTTTGATGACATCGGGTTTCACTCAGAAGGGCGTCTACGTATTCTGATATGCGGCTTCCCCTGCCGGGAACTGCGGGTACAGAATAGAAATCGCAATAGTCACATTTAGCCCTGCAGAAAGGGAAATGGACATAGACCCCTGTTTTCACGGTGTTTCAAAGCCAAGGTTTACGTTAATCTTTCTTCGGGGTTCATATTTGCCCCCCAGACAATGTATGGCTGCCTCAATTGATCCCCTGGTGTTTGAAAAAGTAAAGAGGGTTGGCGGTATGGATACATTTCCTGCAAGGGGAAATGGATTGCCCGTGTGGATAACTAAAACCCTGTCTATTGTCACGTCCTTCTTCGTGATAATGTCTTTAAACTTTCTGTAGCTGGCTGAGTAGGATACAAGGTATACCATTTTACCGGAAACCTTCTTTGCATCCCACCCGGGAAGTACAGTTATATCCGAAAAGGCGGATTTGAAAAGACTGGCGGTTCTCCTGTTTTCCGTGATGATTACGGCATTTTTGCCGTTATTTTTTATTATATACCGTGAAAATGGCACCCGGTTGCCGGCGTGAAAATATACTGCCTGCCGTGATACGCGGGTGTTGATTGATTCTGCCTCTGATAGCAGTTTCTTTTCATCTTCGGACAAATGAAATTTAGCCGGTGCGATTACCTGCTCGCCGGTCTCCATAATGTTGTACCTGACTTTCTGCTCCAGTATTCGTGTTACTGAACGGTCAATTCTTTCTTCTGAGATGGTTCCGTCCTTTACCGCCTGCAACAGGCTGTTATATATATCTGTCACATTTTCACCATACGAACTTATCAGGATTATATCCGCACCTGCCTGTACAGCCCTGATTGCACCCTCACCTGCTGATGCTACACCCGCGATACCTTTCATCTCCATATCATCGGTGAGTATCAATCCTTTGAACTTCATCTCATCCCGTAATAATTCATTCAGGAAATACGACGAAATAGTTGCGGGTTTCAAGGAGTCGAGAATTTCAGGATACGCGATATGTGCCGTCATTATCCCTTCAACCCCGTTCGCGATGGCCTTTTTAAATGGTACAAGCTCAATGTTGCGTAATCGTTTCATGTCATACCTGATCACCGGCAACGTATGATGGGAATCCCTGTCTGTATCTCCATGACCGGGAAAGTGCTTACCCACGGCTATACATTTAGCCGCCTGCAGGCCCTTTATATACGCCACCCCCATTCGTGCCACGATGCCGGGCTCAGAACCGAAAGACCGTGTATTGATAACAGGATTCATCGGATTATTGTTTACATCGAGTACGGGGGCAAGGTTCATGTTCACCCCTGTTTGTCGAAGCTCTAAACCCGTAATTCGGGCAGCACGGTATGTAAGATCTTCGTCATTGACAACACCAAAAGCAAGGCTGCCGGGGAACTGTGTCACCCCGTCCCTGACTCGCTTCACCCGTCCTCCCTCCTGGTCAATGGAGACAAACAGGGGAATACCGGAACGGGCCATTGATTCACCCTGCAATGAGGATATTAATTCTATGGTTTGTGCGCGGTCCTCAAGGTTAAAACCGAATAATATGATGCCCCCTGGCATGCAGTGCCTTATTATTTCCCTTGTGGGTGTACCAATATGAGTTCCCGGTACCGCGGGCATCATCATCTGGCCGATCTTGCGTTCAATTGTCATTTTTTCCACAACAGGTATCACCTCTTCGTACCTGTATGGTGAGCATGAAGCCATACCTGTCATTATAAACAACATTATAAGGATCGCAGCAAATTGTCTCATATATATCTCCGATAAAATCGATATACATTTACTAATGTAATATGTATATTCAAGTCAATATTTATTTAGAAGTATGACGGTTTTTCCATTTTTTACACCAGTTGCTGATTTTTCACTTGCATTAATCCCTTTTCCGTATGATTTCCTGTATCAATGTCATTAATATAGGAAATATCTACCTGATAATGATATATTTATATATATATATTATATTGTAATATACAATTTGCCGAATGATTTAGTAGTTTAATAGTATCACTTACAATAATAATAAGTGGATATGAATAATTATAACCCTAAGATAAAGAAATTTCTCGATAGTTTCAAAGCTGAAACGGCCACGGTTCCCGTTGTTATTGATCTATTAATACAAGATCTCAAATCAATCGGATACCCCCAGCCGGATATTGATGAAATTGTACTATCCATGGACGAAGCGCTTACAAATGCCATCCAGGAAACAATCAGGAAAGAAGAAAATATTTTTTATCATACCGATTCCGAACGCCGCGAAATTACTGTCAGCTATATTATCACCTCTGATCTATTTGACACCACTATCATTGATCACGGCAAGGGACTTGACCTTCTTAAATCACAAAAAGAAACACCCAGCAGTGAATCTGTTGATTACTTCAACCAGTTATTTAACTATTCACTCAATGGTAAAATTACAGGCCTGAAAGTTCGCCTAAACGGCCAGGAAATAGTGCTTAAAGGAATTGGCGCAGGACTTAAAATAATGACGGCGTTTATGGACAGCATTACTATCGACCTGATAGACAAGGAAAAATTCATCTCTAACTCCATCTCCGATTTTACCGACGGCACCATACTTAACATGAAAAGGAAAAGACGATATTGATGACACCGAACAAGCCGATTAAAGCCTATAAAGATGAAGAGTTTCTCAATTCCCATGAAGCCAGGACAGTAAGGATACTCTGCGAATATCTTGAACCCGAAAAAAGATTCAACGAGATGAAAATTGCCCACACGGTTGTATTTTTCGGTTCAGCGCGAAGCAGTCCGGACAGTGCCCTCGTTGATGATCGCTTCAATCATTACTGGGCAGCCGAAGAGCTTGCCTTTCTTCTTGGATCTTATGGGAAAGACCTCGATACCCGTAACGGATTTACCATCTGCACCGGTGGGGGCCCCGGAATAATGGAAGCGGCAAACAGGGGTGCAAAGCGGGCGGGAGCGCCGAATATCGGGTTGAACATTTCATTGCCTTTTGAGCAAGACCCCAATCCATACATTACACCGGAACTGAATTTTGAATTTCACTACTTTTTCATGCGCAAACTCTGGTTTCTCTATCACGCCAAGGCCATAATTGTCTTTCCAGGTGGATACGGAACACTGGATGAACTTTTCGAAACACTTACCCTGGTACAAACCAACAAGATGAAAAAACACAATATCCCCATCCTCCTTTACGATCAATCTTTCTGGGAAGGTCTCATTAATTTTCAAAAACTTGTTGATTTAGGAATGATTTCCGAAGAAGATATAGCCCTGTTCCATTATATATCATCACCGGAAGAAGGACTGGAATATCTAAAACCACGGCTTAGTTCGATAATCAGCGATATCAACCGTACCATTGAAAAACAGTAATAATCAGCCCGGGTTTCCGGTTTAAAAGGAAAGGTTTTTATGAAAAAATACCTGCTCACGTCAATACCTTTTGCGTTGCTTTTGTCTATCTCGATACTGTATTCTGCCACTGACTGTGTACGTACCTATACGAATACGCATTATGGATATACAATCAAGATTCCTGCCGGCTGGGACATGGCAGAGATGATGATTGAAAATTCTCATCAGTTTATTGCCGCGAAAAGCAAATCCACTTCCATTATTGTACGCACGATTGACGCGTCCAGGTATACTATGGAAAAAGTATATCATGATAAAAGGTGGAAACTCTGGGAAAAAGACCCTTCTCTTGTGCGTATTATCGACGAGAATATCAAAAGCATGGAACAGGGTAAGGTGGCCGTATTCAACTACAAGTCAGCAAGCGGCAGGATTCTGCACCGTATACTTCTGAAAAAGACAACAAGCTGGATATTCATCGTTGAATGCCGTGCACCTGAACGCAGTTTTTACAAGCTTGAAAATCAATTTAACAATGCATTTTCAAGTTTTTCTCACGATGCATCGTCTTCAAATACATCTTCACTCAACAACCCTGTTGACAGAAAAACCTTTAACAGCGATTCCGGAGATAACAGCAGGTTAATTGACCTGGAAGAGG
>JAGYNX010000190.1 GCA_018399855.1 Spirochaetota bacterium | reverse complement strand
GTCAGGGAAAAAATGTCAAGCAGTGAGATAAATCTGAAAGAAGAATCAGTTATAGAAAAAGAAAAGAAAGAATTCGAAGAAGAGATAAGAAAGGATGAGTCCGAAAAGCTTATCGATCTTGAAAACGATCTCTTCCTAAAAGAGGCCTTTTCCGTTACCACGGATTATCTCAATTTAAAAAAATAATAAAATCCTATTCATTCTCCAGGGGGATGCTGATTGAAATCCGCACCCCCTTATTATATTTCTGCACATAATCCCTGACCTCATTTACAATATGCGCTTCATCACCCAGTATTGTATCAATACCATCCAGCCTCAACCTGTGGTACAAGTAGTTTGAATGAATATTTCTTTCTTCACATATCGGGTCGTTTATTAATATTACCAGGTCAATACCATAGTTCTTCAACAATTTATACAGTAATTCATATCGTTCTTCAACAGGACGTACTACAGGACAATACGGTTTATAAGAGTATATATCAAGAAGCTCATAATAAATATTTTCTGATTTACAATCCAGTGAAATATCAAATTTTCTTCTTCCGGTGCATACATCATCCTCTACTACTACAAGTTGACCTTCTGACTCCATGTCATCAAAGAGACCCCAATTCAGCTTTTTACCCCCAAATATCATCACATTCCATATATCTGTAGTATCAGAAATTTTTAAAGGCAGCAACTCCAGCAACAAAGATAATTCTACCATTACCGATTCTACCGGCAAACATGTGGCTGATTCAAATACAACCTGTAAATCCCTGTTAGAAAGTTCACTGGCATTGTCAACTCGACCTGCCGCGATACCCCGAATAATTTTCCGAAGACTGTCATGATGTTGGCACGCGTTTTGTATTTTCTCAGTTTCAGAAAGAGGTTCAAACATAATTTCTGTTTCTCGAAATAGTCTCATAATCGCATTATGCAGGGCAACTGACGACTCCTCACCCCATCCTGATGGAACCTGGAAGGTACACACATCCATCCCTGCATCAAGTAAACGCTGGTACATACTTTCAAAACACGATGGAATAATAACAAGATCATAACTATCCCTCATCCACGAAACAGTGTCCTTAGATAAGGGTACCTCAACCAGAAGCTCTACCTGGTATTTTTCAGGTATAGAGACTAAAGTAATGCCAGCAGCAAGAGCAATTTCAGGAGGAATAGTATCACATAAAGAGCCGGCAATTACATTACCGGTTTTTTCTCTGTGAGCGGTAAGAATGACATCTGTCATTTCAAGCCTGTTGTGAAGCACTTCAACAATATCCTTGATTTGATTCCTGCTCATAAAACATCCAACTCCTGCGAACACCCTGTTAAAATGGTTGATTTTAATAAACCTCGTCAACATAATGAACAATCTATCACTTGAATGCAAGTATGTAACAGGAGAAGATTTATGCCACAAAAAAAAGCAGTAGCAAAAAAGAAATCTACCAGGTCCAGAAAACCCTATGTTTCAATTATTCTTCCGGTATATAACGAAGAATCAAACATTCAATTACAATATGAACAAATTATAGATGGCTTGAAAGGTTGGGAAAAAACCTATGAGATATTATTTGTCGATGACGGAAGTACAGATTCTTCCCAGTCAATTCTCTCTGACATAGCATCAAGTGACAAAAAAGTGAAAACGATCTTATTCAGAAGAAATTTTGGCCAAACCCCCGCAATGGCTGCCGGTATAGACTATTCCAGCGGCGAGATAATAGTCTTTATGGACTCAGACCTTCAAAATGACGCCAGGGATATTCCATTACTGGTTGAAAAAATTGAAGAAGGATATGATGTAGTCAGTGGTTGGCGAAAAGAAAGAAAAGACAGATTTTTTTCACGAAAACTCCCTTCCCGCCTGGCAAACAGGTTAATATCCCGTGTCAGCGGTGTCCCTCTTCATGATCTCGGCTGCTCGTTAAAAGCCTATAACGGGGAAGTTCTCAGGCAGGTAAACCTTTATGGTGAGATGCATCGCTTTATACCCATCCATGCCTCATGGATTGGCGCATCAATCATCGAAATACCTGTACGTCATCATCCAAGAAAATTCGGCGAATCAAAATATGGGATCAAGAGAACATTCAAGGTACTGCTTGATCTTGTTACCGTAAAGTTCATGGGATCATATTCCACCAAACCCATTTACATGTTCGGTGGTATTGGCTTTTTGCTGCTCTTTGGTAGTTTTATATCCGGCACAACAGTGATACTAATGAAAATATTTCTAAATCATTCAATGATAAGAAACCCCCTGTTACTGCTCACCGTTATGTTCATCATGCTCAGTGTAATGTTTATTCTGCTAGGCATACTTGCTGAAATCCTAATCAGGATATACCATGAATCACAAAACCTGTCTCCCTACAGAATAAAGAAAATCATCAACTGACAATACATTAAACCATAAAAAAAAGGAGGGTCCGAAATGACCCTCCTTTTTTATAATTTCAAATAATTTGTAAGGTTTAGTACATGCCGCCGGGCATTCCACCGGGCATTCCGCCACCCATGGGAGCTCCGCCCTTATCTTCCTCAGGCTTATCGGTAATAAGCACCTCGGTTGTGGACATCATACCAGCCACTGAAGCCGCGTTCTGCAGGGCAGACCTTACAACTTTTGCCGGGTCAATTATCCCCGCTTTCATCAGGTCTTCCCATATATTTGTTGATGCGTTAAAACCTACACCGGATTTCTCGCTTTTTGCTTTTTCTACTATTACTGAACCCTCAACTCCGGCATTAAATGCGATCTGCTTCATTGGTTCTTCAATTGCTTTGTATACAATCTCAGCGCCAATTTTTTCATCACCAGTTAGCTTCTTGATCAGCTCTTCAATTCCTTTCTGAGCGCTAAGAAGAGTATGCCCACCACCTGGAACAATACCTTCTTCAACTGCCGAACGTGTAGCTGAAAGAGCGTCTTCAACCCTGGCCTTCTTTTCTTTCAGTTCGACTTCTGTTGCCGCACCTACGTTTATCACTGCCACACCACCTGAAAGTTTTGCGAGTCTTTCCTGGAGTTTCTCACGGTCATAATCAGATGTAGTATCTTCTATCTGCTTTTTAATCACCTTGATCCGTCCCTGGATATCTTCATGCTTTCCAGAACCTTCGATAATAGTGGTATTTTCTTTATCAATGCTGACTTTCTTGGCACGACCAAGCATATCAACAGTTGTATTTTCAAGCTTAAGGCCCAGGTCTTCTGAAATAACCTGTCCGCCTGTCAGAATGGCGATATCTTCCAGCATTGCTTTTCTTCTGTCTCCAAAACCGGGAGCCTTTACCGCAACACACTGAATGGTCTTTCTAAGCGTATTCACAACTATCGTTGCAAGTGCTTCACCCTCAACGTCTTCAGCAATTATAAGGAGGGGTTTACTGGACTGAGCAACTTTTTCAAGTACGGGAAGCAAATCCTTCATTGTAGAAACTTTCTTATCATATATAAGAATATACGCGTCTTCAAGGGTTGCTTCCATACTTTCCGGGTCAGTCACCATGTATGGAGATATGAAACCACGGTCAAACTGCATCCCTTCAACAACGTCAAGATGCGTTTCAATTGACTTTGCTTCTTCAACAGTAATAACACCGTCTTTACCTACTTTTTCCATTGCCTCTGCAATTAATTCACCGATTTCATAATCATTATTTGCAGATATTGATGCTACCTGAGCAATCTCTTTCTTATCAGCAATTTCACGTGATGAATCACCAATAAATTTAACCGCTGATTCAACTGCCTTGTCAATGCCCCTCTTCAAACTCATTGGGTTTGCACCGGCAGTAACATTTTTCAGACTTTCACGGTAGATAGCTGCTGCAAGAATTGTTGCAGTAGTTGTTCCATCACCAGCAACATCATTGGTCTTCGTGGCTACTTCTTTTACCATCTGGGCACCCATGTTTTCAAACGGGTCTTCCAGTTCAATTTCCTTTGCAACTGTCACACCATCTTTAGTAATGGTGGGAGCTCCGAATTTTTTATCAATTACAACGTTTCTTCCTCGAGGACCGAGAGTAACTTTCACTGCGTCTGCAAGCTTTACTACCCCTTCGTATATGGATCTTCTCGCGTCATCGCTGTATTCAAGTATCTTTGCCATAATTCTACACCTTCTCCTTTATAAAAAATTTATTCTACGATAGCCAGAATATCACTTTCTCTTACGATAAGGTATTCACCGTCACCATGTTTTACATCTGTTCCAGCATACTTACCGTAAAGAACCGTATCCCCTACTTTTACATCAAGAGGTACCAGTTTCCCGTCTTCGTATCTACCATTACCAACTGCCACAACTTTTCCTTCCTGTGGCTTTTCCTTGGCCGTATCAGGGATATAAATACTACCCTGCTTTTCCATTTCTTCGCCCTTAACTT
>JAGYNX010000019.1 GCA_018399855.1 Spirochaetota bacterium | reverse complement strand
GGGTTCCCATATATTTCTATCAGGCTTTTTGAGGATATTTTGATTTATCTTGTGGATGGGGCACTGGTATCCTGTTGCTGGATGAGTGAGTGTAAATCATATATTGTGGTTGAACATAATGGGGATTGTTACCCTTGCGATTTCTTTGTATATCCCCAGTGGCATATCGGCAATATCACAAGGGATCCACTGCCTTCAATACTCAACAATAAAAAAAGACAGCTGTTCAGTAATATGAAATCAGAGGTGCCGGATAGTTGTAAAAAATGTGAATGGTATGATTTTTGCCATGGAGACTGTACCCGGTTCAGGCTTGACATGAATGGGACGTTTACAAATACTAGTGAATATTGCCAGGCGTGGTATATGTTGCTCGAACACATCAAGCCACTAAAGGATGAGCTGAAGAAAAGAGCGGTAAACATCAGAGAGTCGGTACTTAGTGGAAATTTTGACCAGGTTGGTAGAAATGATGATTGTCCCTGTGGAAGCGGGAAAAAACTTAAAAAATGCTGTGGACGGGGAACACTGGTTATATGATACCTGCAATAAATTCGCACAGGTCATTCTATGAAAGAACTCACACATATCATACCAGATGGTTTTACAGGCAAACGATTAGATAAATATCTTTGTGATACATTTAAAATATTTCCATCCCGTAAAAGCGCGTATAAGCTTATAAAAAAGGGGATGGTTACAATTAATGGAGATATATCAACACCGAATAATCCAGTTCAGAAAGACGATGCTATACGTATAATCCTGGATAACGAATACTCACCAGTGTACAAAAGAAAACTCCACGTGTTGTATGAAGACCAATACATGGCAATAGTGTTAAAACCTCCCGGAATGTCGGTAAATGGTAATTTTGCAAAGACAATTGAAAGGGCGTTACCTTTTAACCTGTTGCAAAGTAATAATGAAGACGCTCTTTCAGTGCCAGCCGCGGTTCACCGGCTTGACAGACCTACAGGAGGATTGCTTGTTGTTGCAAAAACTGCAGCTGCCATGATGAATCTTTCCCGTCAATTCCAGGAGAGAAGGGTAAAAAAAGTATACAGGGCACTGGTAAATGGGAAAATTCAAGATAATGGTATCATTGATGCAGATGTTGATAATAAGGAAGCCGTAACCGCCTATTTTGTTATTGACAATATTCCATCCCTTCATATCAATTGGATATCATATCTAGAACTATATCCTCGAACCGGACGCACACATCAAATAAGAAAGCATCTAGCAGATCTCGGTCATCCTGTATTAGGCGATTCACAATACACACATAACGGCCCACTCCTCAGGGGTAAAGGTCTTTTCCTGTGGGCAACAGGTATAAGCATCGAGCATCCGGTACATGGATGGTTGTTGAACGTACGAAGTGATGTTCCGGATAAATTTTATTCGTATCTTGAAAGGGAAAAAAGACGATTTGAAAAGTTTAATGGATGAATAATTATGTAATAAATGTATCACAGGTGCTATAGTTACTTAATATATACATGAAGTAGGAATACACTCCGATAAATTTAACCCTGTTATATGATACATGAAGTAATTATCCGGTAAATTATAATTTAGTTGTTATTCATGTTGTTGGCATTATAAATGAAAAGTAGAGGTCACTATGGAAAACATATTACAAAAAATTGAAGATCTGGCCCTGTCACATGATTATGTACCTCCTGAGATGATCAAGGAAAAGAATATCAAGCTTGGGTTGAGAAATACTGATGGATCAGGTGTGGTAGTTGGAATCACCGCCAAGGGTATGGTGGTTGGATATGATAAGATAATGCAGCCTGATGGCAACTATATAGTTCAGCCTGCTGATGGTCGACTGTATTATTGCGGTTATGATGTGGCTGAACTTGTAAGGAATATACAGAACGAAGGCCGGTTTGGATTTAATGAAGTTACCTATCTCTTGCTTGCAGGAGAACTTCCCGCTGCTAATGACCTTGAAAGTTTTGATAACGCTATTGCTGAAAGAAGAACTTTTACCAGAACCGAAAGAAGCATTCTCATGGCAGAAGGAGTGAACTATAACCAGATGTACGCACTGCATTCTGTAGTATCACATCTCAGCCGATGTGATAGAAATCCCGATTCTACAGATATCAGGTATGTAAGTAAGCAGTGTATAAACCTTATCGCGAAATTCCCATTAATTGTTGCCTATAATTATAATGTATTACGATTCAGAAAAGGAAGTGATCTCAGCATATTGAAGCCTGATCCAGAACTGAGTGGATCGGAAAACTTTCTTTACATGATTCGTGGCAAACGTCCAACAAAGCAGGAGGCAATGCTGTTTGACCTGGCCCTTATGCTGCATGCCGAACATGGTGGTGGTAATAACTCCACCTTTACCGTGAGAACGGTATCTTCCAGCGGAGCTAATACGTACATGGCTATTTGCGCCGGAATAGCCTCATTGAGCGGTCATCTTCATGGGGGTGCAAATGAATCTGTGATGAAGATGATGAAAGACCTGAAGAATCATATCAGTAACTGGGAAGATGAAGACGCGATAAGATCATACCTGGTTGATGTGATGGAAAAGAGAACCGGTGATGGTAGTGGAAAGATATACGGCATGGGACACGCGGTATATACACTGTCTGATCCAAGGGCAATTCTATTCAGAGAGAAAGCCGAGGAATACGCGCGGGCCCATAAAAACCTGAAAGAGCTGTATCTCTTTGACAGGGTGGCAAAAGTGGCTGCTGAACTGGTGAAGGAAAGAAAGGGAACGCTGGTTTCTCCAAACGTGGATTTCTATTCAGGTTTGATATATAAAATGATGGGCATTCCCATGGAACTGTATACACCCATTTTTGCCATGGCCAGGGTAGTAGGCTGGTCGGCCCACAGGATCGAGCAAATTGTTCAGGCCAAGATCATACGTCCTGCCTACGTCTCTTCTCTATATGATGAATACAGGGAATATCAGCCCCTGAATGAAAGGATGTAAATATATACCCAATCACGTATACAGACGCGTATTCCAGGTTTGTATACGTGATAAACAACTTGCAATCAATAGCAGAATCAAATCACAACAGGTCCTGTTTTATTCCTCTTTTACCCTAATAACATCTTTCTGAAAAATATAAAATAAATATTGACGTAAACTTTCCTGTATCATAACATAACGCTGTTATTGTTAAGATTTCGTTTTCATACATCGGAGGTGTATATGCCTGATTATGATGTAACGGTTATAGGTGCCGGAAACGCGGGATTATCGGCAGCCGCGTATCTTGCAAGAAAGGGGATACGAACCCTGTTGCTGGAAAAACATAATATCCCGGGAGGGTGTGCCACCAGCTTTTGCAGGGGAAGGTTCGAGTTCGAAGTGGCCCTGCACCAGTTAAGCGGTATGGGTACCACGGAGCGGCCGGGCCCCCTTCGCGGCATACTGGATGGCCTCGGGGTTCTTGATCAGCTGGAATTTGTTCAGATGGAAGACCTGTACAGGGTTGTGCTGCCGGGAGAAATTGATGTTACACTTCCGGCTGATAAAAATGAAATGGTGAAAATTCTGCAAAAACAATTTCCATCCGAGAAAGAAGGTATACGAGAATATATCGATTTTGTGTATAAATTCTTTACCGAAGTAATAGGCGCTTTTTACATGAATGATCCTGCAATTTCACGGGAAAAATATCCAATGTATTTCAAATACGCCCTTACTAATACACAAACAGTTATGGATATGTTCATTAAAGATCCCCGACTTCAAATGGCACTGTCAATGTACTGGACGTATATGGGGCTTCCACCACGACTGCTGTCCTTCAGTGACATGGCAGCACTTCTTTTTTCATACCTCGAGTTCAAGCCATTCCATATAAAAGGCGGTTCGCAGGCATTATCCAGTGCGTTGCTTAACCAGTTTCAGTCACATGGGGGAAAGTCACTTTTTAACACCCGTGTTGAAAAGATATTAATGCAGAAGGATGCGGTTGCAGGCGTGGTCACTGAATCCGGTGAGGAAATAACATCACGGTATGTCATATCAAATGCATCGGCAATTTCTACATATGTGAATATGCTTGGAAAAGATAATACCCCTGACGTCTTAAAAAAGCAGATGAAAGGTAGTACAATTGGTCCTTCATTCTTTACCATATATGCGGGGTTCGATGCTGAACCGGAAGAACTTGGCATAAACAGTGAGACAAGCTTTTTATGTGCCTCTTCCGATATTGAAAGAGATTTTCAGCAGGCTAAGTTAAGAGATGTTGATAACAGTTCGATGATAATGAGCTGTTATGATGTTGCTGATCCGGAATTTTCACCACCGGGTACTTCACAGGCGGCAATCGTTACCCTCAAATACGCCGAACCATGGTTGCGTGTTGATCCCCACAGGTATGCCGAAGAAAAATATCGTTGTGCTGATATATTATTGAAAAGAGCTGAAAAGACCTATCCCGGAATTACCAGTCATATCGAAGAAATGGAAATCGCCACACCCGTTACCCATATGAGATATCTTGGACATCCAGGTGGAGGAGCCTACGGATTTGATCAGCATGTTAAGGACTCAAACCTTTTCGTGTCACCAAAGCCACCGGTGAAGGGATTGTACTGCTGCGGAGCATGGTATGATTCGGGAGGATTTCAGCCCACCCTCACTTCCGGGGCATCGTCAGCAAGGGCCATACTCAAAGAAATGAGGTCAGGGGAGGTTGCGTAATGGATGAGAAAATACTTCGTGAACTTGACGGTTATAACGAAATACGCGATGAAATCGCCATATCAAGAAAATTCGGATTCGATTATTCTATACCCGGTGATGATGTTGATCAATATGTTGAAAGGCTGCATCCCCCGATGCTTGATCTTGTAGTATCTCGAGTAATTGAGGAGACCCCGTCCTCAAAAACAATTCGTTTAGTATCAGAAAACGGTTACTTGCCGCCATTCCAGGCAGGACAGTACATCACGGTTATTGTTGAAAAAGACAACGTGCGTACTACAAGGCCTTACAGTATTTCATCATCACCGGATCAGCTGGCTTATTATGATATAACGGTGCGTCGAATAGCAGACGGCTTGATATCAGGTTACCTGGTAGACGAATTGAAGCCGGGGGACAAAATACAATCCTCACCGCCATCCGGTAATTTTGTGTATAATCCATTAATTCATGACAACAAGCATGTCTATGTTGCCGGTGGCAGCGGAATTACTCCTTTCATGTCCATGCTGCGCCAGGTAACTGATCGAAGACTGAAACGGGAAGTGTACCTGTTTTATGGAAACAGGAATGATGAAGATATACTGTTTCATGATGAACTTGTTGATATCAGTAATCAAAGCGATACCATTCAGTATATACCGGTTATTGAGAAACCGGGAAGCACAATTAACTGTGAAACGGGACTCATCACCGCTGAGCTGATTACAAGCAGGATAGGCGCGCTAGACGATAAAACTTTTTTCATGTGCGGACCTCCCGCTATGTATGATTTTTGCAGGGGTGAACTCGAGAGCCTTGATATCCCTTTGAAAAAAATACGAACCGAGATGTATGGTATGCCGGATAATATAACCGCTTATCCGGGATGGCCTGAAACAATTAAGAATGAACAGGAGTTCGAAATAACCGTAATAGACCGGGGTGTATTCAAGGGAAAGGCGGGGAATTCTATTCTCAAAACACTTGAACTGAACGGTTTGAGAGTGCCGTCACTCTGCCGCTCTGGTGAGTGCAGTTTGTGCAGGGTGAAACTTGTTTCGGGAAATGTATTTCAGCCCGAAGGAGTACTGCTTAGAAAATCTGATAGAAAATACGGGTATATTCACTCATGCGCGGCATTTCCTTTGAGCGATGTTGAACTTGAATTATAGGGGTTGGGCAGCCACACTCTCATTTTTGAGGGGCCCCTGTTTCCCCATAAAAAATATGGTATAAGCCTGAACCATTCATTGTTTTCATTTGTAAGCCCAATGGTGCCGGTGCCACCCATAAGGTCCGGGTTATAGTGATAGTGAATTGTATCCGGTTGAATGCGAACAGTGTCCGGATGTATGGCAGGGTTATCCACCGATTCGAAGCAGTAGACAAGAGGTCCCCTGTAGAAAGCCGCTTTATCACCTTTGCCGGTTACCTTTTTATGTGGGTGTATCGTTTCTACAACCATGGGGAAACTGCACTCTACCTGTATTGTTTTAAGAGCAGGTATGCCCACGGTAAACCAGGTGCTCCTGTTGAAAAAAGAAAGCCCGAAGGAATCTTCACTGTCCCGGTTTTCCCTGTACATCTCTTTTCCGTTTACTTTTATTACGGCTTCACCTGACCATGAAGGTATCCTTAGATGAAGCCTGATTTCCCTGTTGCTGTTACTGGCAGCTTCAATAAAAACGTTTCCTTCCCAGGGAAATTCCGATTTTATCGACAGGCTGATCCCTTTTTCAATAATACCGGTAGTGCTTGATATATACTGGTTAATCCAAATATCATTCTCATCTGCGGAGTAAATATAGGATCCGATATCAGCCCACAGCCTTGATATATTTGATGGACAGCAGGCAGTATTAAACCAGGGATGCCGTTGAAGAGTGCCGTCAGATTTCATGGGGTTTCGGTAGAAATAGGCATTTCCTTCAAGAGAAATTCCCACTGATGCTGCGTTGTATAATTGCCATTCTACCAGGTCAGCGTAGCGGGTATCACGTGTGGCATGCAGCATTTCGTGGTTGAAAAAGATATTACCAATGGCGGCGCATGTCTCGCAATAGGCAAAGTCGTCGGGAAGTTCATATGGTTTTCCAAAACCCTCGATTACTGGCAGTGAACCGATGCCGCCTGTCACGTACATCTTCGTGTCCACGCATTTTTCCCAGGCTACGCGTATGGCATCCAGGATGGTGTTGTCATTATTTTCGCGGTACAGCATGGCAGCAGCGGTCATATAATAGGCCCAGCGCACGGAATGTCCTTCAGGAATTAACTGCTTTCTCAATGGTGCATGCTGCTGCTGGTATTTACCCGAAAAAAAGGACAGAAATGATCTCAGGCCGATAAATGGCGGTTCAACCGATTGAAATGTCTCACTGAAATCGAATCCGGCACCGGATTCATCGGTACCGGCGTTCTGTTTACTTACAATGGAAGATCTTCGTGAATGAGATATAAATGATCGTAAAAGAGCAATTCCAGGAAAATGCATGTGTCCACGCTTTTCGATAAATCGTTGTGCTGTAGTTAGATACCTTTCATTGTTGGTAATCCTGTATAACTTTATCAGTGCAAGTTCTATTTGCTGGTGGCCGGGTGTGCGTGATGGACCGGCATTGGCGAAATCTTCACATATCCTGTCAGCGGTTATGGTGACAAGCTCCAGCAGATCCTTTCTTCTTGTGCTGGTATACAGCTCGACACCGGCTTCAATAAAATGGCCCATGCAGTAAAGTTCGTGCTCAATTGGAAGGTTTTTCCACCTGGTGCCCGGGAAATGGAACTGGTTGTAGGTGTACAGGTAGCCGTCACTGTCCATCGCATTTTTCATAAGTACGATGTAATCACGCAGTTTCTCAGCGAGATCACCTTTATCGCCTGGCTGCAGTATACGGGATACGGCATCGGCCCATTTGTGCAGATCAGAGTCGGTATAAAAGAATCCCCTGCGTATACCCTGGTTGGATCCGGAAACAATTCTGAAGTTATCGATGGTGCCGGTTCTTTCGTATTGTTCCCACTGGTATGGCAGGGCACTGGTTTTGTTTCGTGTTTGCCTGTGTGCCCAGAATGGATCAGTTATGACAACGTATGTTCTTGATATTTCACGCATGGTTGACCGCCTGGTATGCAGGATGCTGTAAGAGATGCTTTTGTTAACAAGTAACTAATATAATGAATGGAAAATGTCAATAGAAAAGATTATTGTCATCAGCTGATTATTGCCGTACCGGTAATTTTTTTCATGACCGCATCCGCGGTGAGATTATGACCGGCTTGAGATGGAAAGCGGGAATCAGCTTCAAGCAAATCTTGTACGTCCACCCCCTTTTCGTAGATATGATTCATCCATACAAGGTGAAGGGGGATGTACAGGCAATTCAGGTCGGTTGCTACTTCCCTGGTGGTTCTGTTGTATATTTCTGCAGCATCGTTATCATACCGTGTTTTGAACAGGTGGGTGGTGCAGAGAATTATTTTCGGGGCAAACTGCAGCCTGGCCCTGCGAATAGCCTGCACCATGTTCTCTTTGAATTCAGAACGGTATACGGGCCTGAACATGTCATCTACACCAAATTGCAGAACAAGAACGTGGGGGCGAAGAGGTGAGATTTCTTCATCGAAATCCCAGATCAGTTCAAAAGTGGTATCACCCCGGTGGGCGACGGTGTGTATATTATGATGCTGACAGCAGGTGTCTTCTGCGATAATAAGGGGGTATGTGCGAATACTCTCAGAATATGAGAGAGGACTGCCTCCCCGAAAAAGGATGTTCATGATTAAAGGAACCCGGATGTTTAAAGATTTATTGTGTAGAATACTCTACCAGTATCCCGTAATTGTCAATATGTTCTATATTGTGCGCGTTTTTTAATGATGTGATTCCCGATTTCTTTTATAGTGATTTGTTGTATGCTGATAAAGTACTTGCATATTACCAGCAGTATGAAAAGATGTGACCTGTACAGAGTCTGGGGGTGCCCGTTTCAGGGCTGAGATTATACCCCTTGAACCTGACCTGGATAATGCCAGCGCAGGGAATGACGGGATAATTATTAAGTAACTATCAGAAAGTCATTCCATGCATGGAGTGACTTTTTTTATTATTAGTGGAGAATACTATGAATATACCAAGGGTGCTTACTATAGCGGGATCTGATTCCGGTGGGGGTGCGGGAATACAGGCTGATGTTAAAACCATTACGGCCATGGGCTGCTACGGTATGACGGTGATAACCGCGTTAACCGCACAAAACACAATTGGTGTGCAGGATATTCACGGTGTGCCGCTGGAGTTCATTGACCGGCAGTTCGAATCGGTAATGTCTGATATTGGTGCTGACGCGGCAAAAACCGGTATGCTGGCAACTCCGGAGGTGGTTGCTGTTGTGGCGAAGAATATAGACCGTTATGGAATCAAGAGGCTGGTTGTTGATCCTGTCATGATAGCCAAGGGTGGTGCGTCATTATTAACCGGTGATGCCAGGAACAGTATAATAGAACAACTGCTTCCAAGGGCAATGGTGATTACCCCAAATATACCAGAGGCAGAAGTGTTAACAGGTATGAAGATAACAAACCGTGATCAGATGATGCGTGCCGCGGAAAAGTTAATGGAATACGGATCGAAGGCCGTGGTTGTGAAAGGCGGGCACGCGGAGGGAGAGGCGGTAGATATATTTTATGATGGTGTTGAATTTGTTGCTCTTGCACATCCGAGAATTGATACAAAAAATACCCATGGTACCGGTTGTACATTCTCAGCCGCAATCGCGTCCGGCCTGGCTGCTGACATGAATATTATTGAAGCCTTATCAGAGGCAAAAGATTTCGTGAGCCATGCCATCTCTCATGCAATGGCGATTGGACAGGGGCATGGACCAACAAATCACGTTGCCTCCATCGTAAACAACAGGGAAGCTATCAGGTGTATTGAAGATCTTAAGAGAGCCTCTATTATGCTGCATAGAGGACGGTGCGGCCATATAATTCCAGAGGTACAGTCAAACCTGGGGTATGCACTCCCGTACGCGAAAACTCATAGTGACGTGGCAGCCTTTCCGGGAAGACTTGTGCGCCTGAATGAACATGTGGTTCGGGTTAAGGATCCTACTTTCGGGGCATCACGGCATATTGCCAATATAATTCTTACGGTTATGAGGCATGATCCGTCATACAGATGTGTAATGAATATATGGTATTCAGAAGAAATTGTTGAGGCGTGCCATAAGCTGGGAATGACCGTTGACAGCTTCAGCAGGGATAAAGAGCCTGAGGATACGAGGCTTTCCGAGGGATCATCACTGGAATGGGGAACCGGGCATGTATTAGACGGCAGGGATGACATTCCAGAAGTGATCTTTGACAGGGGAGGACAGGGGAAAGAGCCCATGGTGCGGATTCTTGGTAGAAATCCAATTGATGTGGCTGACAGGGTTCTGGCAGTTGCAGAAGCCGTACGAAAATAATAGTAAAACAATGCGAATAGCATTCACTAGTTGACATTCGCTCATAATAATGATATAAAGGGAGAATAGCCATGGAATTAAACGAAATAACCATAACACGTGCCATTATCGAAAGGTATTTCAATAAGCTGCTGGATTATGCCGATGTAGATACCGCCATAGTTGGGGCAGGCCCGGCTGGTCTTGTGGCCGCCTATTACCTGGCGAAAAATGGCAACAAGGTAGCAATTTTCGAGAGAAAACTTTCAATAGGCGGCGGCATGTGGGGGGGCGGAATGATGTTCAACGAGATCGTTGTACAGGATGAAGCCCGTGATATACTGGAGCAGTTTGGTATTACAACCACTAAGTACCAGGAAAATTACTACACGGCAGACGCGGTTGAGTCGGTAACATCAATTTGTTCAGCAGCCTGCAGGGCGGGGGCAAAGATTTTTAACTGTGTTTCTGTTGAAGACGTGATCATACGTGAAGGCTCGGTAAACGGACTTGTCATCACATGGTCACCGGTTGAGATGGCGGGGCTGCATGTTGATCCACTCACCATTGGGGCAAAGAAGGTCATTGATTCTACAGGTCATGATATGGAAGTGCTGCATGTTATCGAGAGAAAAGCAGATATGAAGATGAATACACCCGATGGAAAACTGCAGGGCGAACGTTCCATGTGGGCCGAGAAAGCGGAAAAACTCACCATCGAAAATACCAGGGAGATATGTAAAAACGTGTATGTTGCTGGCATGTCGGCAAATGCCGCCTTTGGTGGACCGCGAATGGGCCCGATATTTGGAGGAATGCTCCTGTCGGGGAAAAAAGTAGCTGAGAGCATACTTGGAAAAAGCGTATAGAGTTGTTTTATTGTGTAAAGAGGGGTCCGGGTAAATACTGATGACGATTTTATTTACTAGCCGGCAATAAGTATAATAATAACATCGATAACGATATTATTATTGCAAAGATAAAGGGCTATGATTAATATGTTTTTGTAAAGTATAAAGCGTGTATTTCATTGGGGGTGGTGTATGAAAGGCTATTTTGGAAAAATTTTGCGGGTTGACCTTACCAGTAAAAAAATTAAAACCGATCATTTTGATGAAACTTTTGCCCGCAAATACATTGGGGGCAACGGGTTTGCAGCAAAGTATATATATGATCTGGTCGACCCGAAGGCTGATCCGCTTTCAGATGAAAACGTTGTAGTCATTGCAACCGGCCCCATGACAGGGGGCCATGTGTGGGGTGCCGGACGTGGTCACATGGCCTCAATATCTCCTCTAACGGGTCTTTTCTGTGATTCAAACTTTGGCGGTAATTTTGCCACCATGTTGAAACGAACCGGTTATGACGGGGTTGTTATACAGGGGACCGCAGATGTTCCATTGTACCTTTCAATGATCGACGGAAATGTCGAACTGAAAGATGCTTCGGGTTTGTGGGGGCTTGATACACATGAGGCGCACCAGGCAATTATTGAGGAACACGGAAAGAAAACTGAAACCGCCATGATTGGTCCAGCTGGTGAGAATGGTATTCGTTACGGATGTGTTGTTTGCAGCGGTACAAGGGTAAGTGCCTCGGGAAGGGGTGGCATAGGGGCGGTACTTGGCTCCAAAAACTTAAAGGGGATCGCTGTGCGGGGTGACTGTAAGGTTGAAATAGCACAGCAAAACGAATTGAAAGACTATCTATCCGAAAGACTGCCGGGGTTGCGAGAGAAGGCGGCGGGATTGACTGCCATGGGTACACCTATACTGGTAAAACTCATCAATGATAAAGGTAAGCTTTGTACCAGAAACAACATGTATGAAACATTCAATGAGGCCGGAAAGATCAGCGGCCAACTGATCGAGGAGAAATACAAAAAGAAGAATATTGCCTGTTTTGGTTGTCCAATAGCCTGCGGTAAACTGGTATATGTGCCTGATGGACGTTTTTCAGGGCAACACGTGAAAATGGCAGAATACGAGACTTTATATTCAATCGGCAGCATGCTTGAGAACAGTGACATATCTTCAATATTCAATGCCAACACCATGTGTGATTACATGGGCCTTGATACAATAAGCTTCGGGGTGACATTGTCATTCCTGGCTGAATGCATCGAAAAGAAACTTATTTCACCTGATGAGATTGAGTTGCCTATAGAGTTTAAAAAGTTCTCGAATCTGGATGAGATAGTACGGGTCACCGGCATGAAGGAAGGACGCCTTGGTGAGTTAATGGCCATGGGGTCACGGGCCATGTCTGAAGAGATAGGTCAGGATTCATTCAAGTATCTTTACCATGTAAAGGGAATGGAAATCGCGGGGCATTCTGCCCGGGGTCTGCGGCAAATGGGTATCGGTTACGCCACTGCCACCCGCGGAGGAAGCCATCAAGACACCCGTCCCAACTACTACCCGGATGATCCTGAGGTCGATCCCGGTTTTGACAACATGCCGGAATACGCGTACAATTCACAGAACAATACTGTCATAAGAGATTCGCTGGTTATCTGTGCCTTCGTCTACGAAAGGGCCTTTGGCACACAGCTGAACCAGGTTACTCCCGACGTGTTGAATTATATCACAGGATGGGATGTCTCGCTTGAAGAAATAGTTACCGCGGCCGAGCGCATTTATACACTGGAAAGACTGATAAACGTTAACAGGGGGGTGGACAGGGAAGCTGATACCCTGCCATACAGGGTTATGAATGAACCAATACCGGATGGTCCTTCAAAGGGCTGGTATTGTTCACCGGATGAACTTTCGGGTATGCTTGATGCGTATTACAAGATGAGGGAATGGGACAGCAACGGAATCCCAGGGAAAGATACACTTGAAAAGCTGGGTCTTGACTGATAATTTGAAAATACATGTCAACTTTTGAAATGGTCCCATCCGCCTGGAAGCAGGTCTGATAATTCCCCTCTTGGTTCTTTGAGTTGGTGAAGTGTATCAGCAGTTATTTCACCAATATGTACCAGTGGATATTCGAATCGTTTGTTGTATTCCTCGATTATTGCCTCAGCTTTTGCCGGGTCAATGGTTATAGCAAGCACGTAGTCTTCACCCCCTTCGAGGGCATATTTCACCGGGTCGAAGCCGTAATTATCGCAGAATCTACTCAGGTTGTCTGAAACCGGTATGCGGTCAGCATATATAATAAACCCCCTGTTGCTCTCATCCGCAATATGTCCAAGATCAGAGCTAAGCCCGTCGCTGATGTCAATTCCCGCGTGAACACCATCGAAGCCACCAAGAAACAGGCCTTCATCAACATGGGGACGTGGGCGGACATGCGCCATGTACAATTCTTCATTATCACCGGTATATGGAAGGTCATTGAGGATCAGGTGCAGACCGGCCCTGCTGTCACCAAGGGATCCAGTAACAAATACCAGGTCTCCCTCTCGGGCGGCGTTGCGGTAGAGAAGGTTGTTTGAAGGGGCGCTGCCGGTCACCGCTATGTTAATAACAAGACCTGATCGTGAAGACGTGGTATCACCACCCAGGATATTGGTATCATGAATACGTGCAAGTTCCTTCATGCCAGTGTAAACCTCATCCATGTACTCCAAAGAAATATCATTGGGGATGGCAATACTTACGAAGGCATGCCGGGGTTCGGCACCCATGGCGGCAATATCACTCAGGTTAACCGCAAGTGACTTGTAGCCGAGATTCCCGGGTGATATAGATTTCCTGGTAAAATGAACATCTTCCGCAAGAAGGTCGGTGGTGAGTACCTGGAGAATTCCCGGCTCCGGATCATAGACTGCGGCATCATCTCCAATAGAGCGTACAATGCCAGAGGTGTTGATTACGCAATCACCTGTGAGGCGTTTAATGAATTCAAATTCACCGATGTCACCTGTTTTCATGTATTAATAACCCCGTTAATAATTGACCGGAATTTCCTGGATTCGTCGCCGGGATTTCGGGCTGACATAATTGCAGAAACTACGGCGATTGAATCCGCCCCTGACTGAAGCACCAGTGCCGCGTTGGAAATGTTTATTCCACCAATGGCCACTATGGGAAGATAAGTTACTTTCCGTATGGCTCTCAGCCCTTCAATTCCAACGGCCTCGGCGGTATCAGTCTTGGTGGGGGTTGAAAATACCGGGCTTACACCTATGTAATCAACACCAAGGCTTTCGGCACGAAGGGCATCATCAACTGATTCAACTGATACCCCCAGTATCATTTCAGGCGGTATAATTTTTTTCGCAATTTTTGCAGGTATATCCCTTTGCCCCAGGTGTACTCCATCCGCATCAACTGCCATGGCGATATCAACCCGATCGTTAATGATCAATGGAACATCGTAATCAGAGAGAATTCTCTTTAGCGAAAAAGCGGTTTTAACCATTATCCCGGCGTCACTGATCTTGTCCCTGAATTGTACACAGGATACACCTCCCGCTACCGCATCAGCAACAACTTTTTCCATGCTGTCAAGGGGCAGTCGATGATCGGTTACCAGGTATAAGGAATAATCAACCGGCTTTTTCATATATCTCTTCTCTCCTGTATGGTAATGCTTGCCAACCGGTTGATATCATCTGTTGACAGGTTATACAACGCATCAATCAGGGCTGTGGTAAATGTTCCCGGACCTTCAGCATGTTTGGAAGCCAACTCACCAGCAATACCAAAACAGGTTAACGCTGCTGCCGTAGCGGCCAGGGCATCATCGTTTATTGCAGCAAATGCCGCGGTAATCGCTGATGCGGAACAGCCGGTTCCTGTCACTTTGCCCATCAATGGATGGCCATTTTGTATCCGCACAATACCAGTCCCGTCTGTGACAAGGTCAATATCACCGGTAACCGCAACAGTGATATTAAGTTCATTTGCCATGGCGACCGCGGCATTTTCTGCAGTGTCAATAGAATGCATTGAATCAACTCCTTTTGAGCCTGCGCTGCTGTCACGAAGTGATAGAATTTCTGAGGCGTTGCCCCTGATAACGGTAATGTCACATTCATCAATAATTTTTTTGGCGGTGTCTGTTCTGTATGGGGTTGCTCCAACCCCCACTGGATCAAGTATTACCGGTATTCCTTTTTTCGCTGCAGCTTTTCCAGCTTTTATCATGCTTTCGACCCATGGTGGCGACAGGGTGCCGATGTTGATTACAAGTGCTGAGGCAATTGATACCATGTCTTCTACTTCCTCAATGGCATGTGCCATAACAGGAGATGCTCCGGAAGCCAGTAATATGTTGGCTGTAAAGTTCATTACCACGTAATTGGTGATATTATGTACCAGGGGATTCTTTTCCCTTAGAATGGTCAGGTCTTTAACGATACTTTCATTTGAGATATTCATATTTCTTTCACCTGTAATATAATATTATTTCTTTTGGCTCATTCCGGAATTTTGGGGAAAATCATCATAATTTATTTTATGTCTATAAATCATTATTAACAATCCAAAAAAGTTTATA
>JAGYNX010000189.1 GCA_018399855.1 Spirochaetota bacterium | reverse complement strand
AACAAAATTGCGGGCAATACCACGAATACATAAGTTATTCGCAAGAGAGGATGTATCAATGAGAAAAAATATCTTCATAGC
Organism: Spirochaetota bacterium; assembly: GCA_018399855.1. Lineage (GTDB taxonomy): Bacteria > Spirochaetota > UBA4802 > UBA4802 > UB4802 > M55B154. The sequence goes on along the minus strand of JAGYNX010000189.1, from coordinate 4,340 downwards.
CTGTATATTCTGTATGTTGATTCTTGGATGTGCCCCGCAGAATATTACCGAAGACCAGTTTACCACGATCTGGAAGGATTATCTTACCAGGGAATTCAAGGAAAGTTTTGATGAGAAGCAATCAGCAGCCCAGAGGAAGAATATTCTTGAGAGCGTTCTCAGGGAGTACAGCATACAGACAGATACATTTATGGCGTATATGAAAGAGCAGCACCCGGATAAATACAGAACAATTTTTTACGAATAACAGGTGATTAGTATGAAGAAATTATTTAAAGAAAGAACCGTTCATTTCATTGTGGTGGCTTTTCTTATCGGCATGTTCGCCGGTGTGAATATGTCCTTCTCTGCCACGGCCTCAGAGCCGCCTCACCGGTACCTTGATTATTTTCACAAGGTGTACCAGATAATCAAAACCGACTATGTAGATGTACCGGGCACCAAAGATCTGTTTTACGGCGCCATCAGAGGCATGATCGCCTCACTGGATGACCCCTTTTCACGTTTCCTTGACGAGAAAGCGTTTAAAGAGCTGAAAGAAGGAACTACCGGTGAGTTTGTCGGGGTAGGAATCGAAATATCCGTTAAAGACGGCCAGATTGTAGTTATATCTCCGATCGATGGCACCCCGGCAATGAAGGCCGGGATACAGGCCGGTGATACCATCATAAAAGTTAACGGAACCGAGATCAAGGATAAAGACCTCAGTGATATCGTAAATCTGATCAGGGGTAAACCTGACACAGAGGTTACACTTTCAATAAAACGTGAAGGGTACGATGAGCTGCTTGATATTGAAATTGAGCGGGCACCGATCAAAATCGAAACAGTCAAGCATGACATAATAAAGGATACGAAAACCGGTTACCTAAAGGTATCACTTTTCAGTGAGAACACCCCCAATGATGTTCGGGAAGCCCTCAAGGATTTCAGGAAGAATAACATCAACAAGCTTATAGTTGACCTGAGATGGAACCCCGGTGGATTGCTTGACGGTGCCATCAGCATCTCTGACATGTTCCTGGACAAGGGCAAGGAGATAGTATCCACACGGGGAAGAAAAGGTACCGGTTCTATACGACAATATGGTTCTGAAAACGATCCTCTCTACAACGGAAAAATGATAGTGATAGTAAACAGGGGAAGCGCTTCAGCATCAGAAATTTTTTCAGGTGCCATGAGCGACAATAACAGGTCAAAACTGCTTGGTGAAAAAACATTTGGCAAAGGATCTGTACAAAAATTCTTCAACCTTAACGAAAACGTGGGAGTATCACTTACCATAGCCAAGTACTATACTCCTTCGGGTATCTCCATACATGGTAAAGGCATTGAACCGGATTACAAGGTTGAATCTGATGTTATAAGCAGTGACGAGCAAAAGCAGATCAACATATTGATGAAGAAAAAACTGCTGGAAAAGTTCACCGCCAGTCACAAGACATATAACGAAACAACACGAAAAGAATTTTATGAGTTTGTCAAAAAACACGACATTCAGCTTTCCAACAAGACGGCAGATTACGTGTTGAAAAACGAGTTATCCGGCCTGTCAAAACGTCCGGTGTACGACCTCGAATTTGACAGACAGCTTCGGGAAGCCCTAAAGGTTATTGATGGATCATAATACTCCCATCCTGGGACTTGGACTTGAAAGCTCATGTGACGAAACATCCGCTGCCGTTGTTAAAAACGGCAGCGAGATACTCTCACATGAAATATTCAGCCAGGTTGATCTTCATAGCGAATATTTCGGTGTTGTACCCGAGATTGCCTCACGGTCACATCTTGAGGTCATTAACGGCCTTATTCAAAAAGCCCTTGATGACGCGAAAATCAGCTTTTCAGATCTGCATTACGTGGCCGCCACACAACGTCCAGGCCTGGTGGGCTCCCTTCTTATCGCCGTACAATCCGCGAAGGCCATATCATTCGTTCATAAAATCCCTTTCATCGGCGTGAATCATCTTGAAGCACATCTCTATGCCCCCTTTCTTGAAGAGAAAAATCCTGTGTATCCCTTTATAGGCCTGCTGGTATCAGGGGGCAACACCGCCATTTACATAGTCAGGGGCCCGGGTGAGTATGAATTGATTGGTAAAACGGTGGATGACGCGGTTGGCGAAGCCTATGACAAGGTCTCAAAGTTTTTAAACCTGGGATATCCGGGCGGTCCCCATATTGAAAGAATCGCACGCACTGCCAAAATTAGAAAACAGCTTTTTCCAAAAATTCTTGCCGACACTGGTCCACAAGACACCAGGTTTTCATACAGCGGCATCAAGACCGCGGTGGTAAATTATATTCGCCAGTATCCGGATGCGGACACGGCTGAAATAGTCTGGAGTTTCCAGGAAAGAGCTATTGAAATACTTGCCAGGCGTGTTTTTACAATCGCCCGCCTTCACAACATCACTACAATAGTTGTTGCAGGTGGTGTGGCGGCCAATGGAAGATTGCGGGAATTGCTCAATGAAACAAAACGTGATTCTGAAGACATTATAATTCCTTCACCCCTCTTATGTACAGATAACGGTGCCATGGTGGCGGGAATCGGCTACCGGTATTATACCCTCGGAATTCATAACGATCTTCATACGGACGTGAAAGCTCGCGCGTAAACATGAATAAATAATATTTTCTGTTTGCCTTTTTTTACCGTCCTCACTATACTCAGTAAAGGTTATGAACCTCCATCATTTTTCCAGGAAAGGAACCATGAAAACCGCCCAGATTGAAACCTTCAACAACCTGATCGACATCGTCATCAGTTTCGATGAGGATCCGGATATTGCTGGATCTGCTGCTACCATGTTAAAAATGATATTAATTGACTATTTTTTTCACACCTTAACTGATGAAAGCAAAAACCTTCAACAGGTTATCAAAAACATGAAGCTGGAAGGACCTATTACCGAAAAATCTTCACTACTTGAAGTAAACACCTCGGATTTGCAGCCTTTACTGGATGGGGAAAGCATCAATGATTCGCTTTGTGGCAAGATCATGCTATCACCTGCCTATCTTAAAGTGGCATATCCACATCATAATCCTTCTTTTAATAAGCTTCCTTCCGAAGATAAGGGTGAACTGATAAACGCCATTAAGGAAAAAAATGATGCCATAATGAAGGCATTCGAAAAGATGCAGCGAGATATTGATGCGGCCCATAATCGGAAAGTATTAACGTTAATCGCATTGATCTTAAAAAATGTCCATATGAAAACCGGGCTTCGCCTGGTAAAACATGATCAAAACGCTGAAAGTATCATTCGCGGTATATTCGCCAACTGTGATGCCGTGTTTTCTGCTTCACAGGGGCAGCTTGTAGATCTTAATGATGAATCAAAGATTAAAGATACAATAAAGGCTTTTTTTGTCATAAAAAAATACAGCGAAATCAAGGAAATATCTGAATTATTTAAAAATGAGTTGAAACGCTTTACCAAACGTACCCAGAGAGTAGCCCAACTATAACATATGAAAACCTTCTTCTTATCAGTACAATTATCCATCATTTTACTGCTGTCATGTTTCCCCCTTCTTGCCAACCAGGACACAGTATACTCGGTTAGTGGTGACAACAATTATCCTCCTTATGAATATATTAACGATGACGGTAATGCCGACGGTTTTAATGTTGACCTGTTACGGGCCGTTGCCCGTCAGATGAACATCAAAATTTCTATCTCGCTGGCACCCTGGGACACTGCCCGCACAAACCTTGAAGAAGGCCGTATAGATATCCTTCCCGGTATGTTCTACTCTGAAGAACGTGACAGGAAGGTGGATTTTTCCATACCCCATACCATAGTTCATCATGTAATCTATATTCGGCACAATACACCGGCAATACTTTCATTTCGAGAACTGCGAGGAAAAGAGGTTCTCTGTGAGAAAGGTGATATTATTCATGATATTCTTCTGAAACGACAAGATCAGTATAGAATTATACCCGTACAATCACAGGCTGATGCCCTGTTGCTCCTTTCGGCAGGGAGGTATGACTGCTCCATCGTGGGTGAACAGCAAGGTTTGTACACTACCCGTGTACACAGGCTTGATAACATCAAAATAACTGGATCGGCACTGAAAGCTGAAAAATACTGCATGGCAGTACACGAGGGAAATACAGAACTTCTTGGCACCTTAAATGATGGATTACGCAGGATTAAACAAACCGGTGAATACGATAAGATCTACAACATCTGGTTCGGCAGGGATGACAGTATTACCTTGAAAAGTTTGTTTTCTTTTATTGTAATTCCAATTGTAATTCTTGGGACAATTGTACTGATACTGATCGCATTTTCCATTATACTGCGAAAACGGGTGCAAAG
>JAGYNX010000188.1 GCA_018399855.1 Spirochaetota bacterium | reverse complement strand
ATATTGAGACAACCGTATTTTGTTCCCAATACAAAGCGGATATATGAACTGTTATCAGAAATGCGCGAGGTGGAAAAACCACTGGTCTTCGTAGTGAACGAACACGGAGCGGTTGAAGGATTGCTGACCGACGAGGATATCGCCGAGGAGATAGTGGGAGAGATTCAGACACGTGATCATCCCGAAGAGGAGCTGATCCGTGAGATATCATCAGGGAAATATATCATACAGGGTGACCTTGATATAGAATTCTTTCAGAGAAGATTCGGCATTTATATTCTAAAAGATGACTTTGAAACGGTAGCAGGGTTTGTTATATCCAAGATGGGTAAGATCCCACGCAAGGGTGACAAGTTTGAACATGACGGGTTTGTGTTCCAGGTTAACGAAGCAACGGACAGGTCGGTAGAAAAAGTTCTGCTTCAGCGGCCCGCCCGCAAAAAAAAGCTGAAAGAAAAATAACTATCCGTTCGAGATCATCGGCCCGAGATTATCTTTTCCGGACAGGATGTGTACATGCAGGTGCCATATTACCTGTCCCGCGGCGGAACCATTATTTATAATTACCCGGTAACCATTATCCAGTTTCTCCTGGCTGGCGATTTCTTTCACCGCCATGAAAATATCGCTGTAGATATGGCTGTTCTCGGGGGTGGTCTCGTCAATGTTTTTCGTGTGTTCTTTATGCACAACAAGTATATGCACCGGGGCCTGCGGATTGATATCCCTGAATGCATACACACTGTCATTCTCGTATACCCTGTCAGATGGTGTTTCACCGTTTATAATATTGCAGAACAGGCAGCCCATAAGTTGACCTCTTTTCGTGATATTGAATGCTTTACTGGTATAATGTGTAGTATTGTGTATTAATTCTTAAAGGATATGTGCAGCCTGGTCAAGTAAAATTGGTATTCATGTGAGAAAGATGGGTGTGAATAGTGACGGGTGACGGGTAACGGGTGACGGGTGTGAATAGTGACGGGTAACGAGTGACGGGTGACGGGTGTGAATAGTGACGGGTGACGGGTGACGGGGGTAGGGTTTAAAAAAGGATAGAGTTCAAGGTGTAAAGTAGAACATGGTAACTATTGATGACATTAAGTATGTGCTTTACGGGGTGGACGATGATGCTGACATGGTGAGGCGTTTTGTTTCACATGTGAAGGACAGGGCCATACCATATTCCGATGAGAATGAACTGGGAGAATTACTGAAAGGTTTGAAAAATGAAGGGGTACCCTCCAAGGAGGTGCTGGTTTTGAAACCTTTCCTGGGCAGGTTCTTCCAGATGTGTCCGGGATCCCCAAATGTTGTATGCTGCAGGTACAGGTTATTGAACACGTGTTTCGATTGTTTTTACAATTGTACATACTGTTACCTGTTGTCATATCTGAATTTCTATGGCATTATGCAGTTTACAAATACCGGCAGGCTGCGTGAAGAACTGTTGAAATTTATTGATTCGTCTGATCAAAACATGGTGTATCGTATTGGAACAGGTGAATTTACCGATTCTCTCATGATGGATCATGTAACGGGGATCGGTGAAGAACTGGTAACACTGTGTGCTGAATATCCTAACATCATGCTTGAATTAAAAACCAAGTCATCAAACGTGGATCATCTTTTAGAAGTAAAGAATAAAGGAAACGCGGTAATCGGATGGAGTATGAACACTCCGCGAAATATTGAATTGTACGAAGAAGGTACAGCAACTCTTCAAGAAAGGATTCAGGCAGCCTCAAAGGCTGAAAAGGCAGGATATTTTCTTGCTTTCCATTTTGATCCGGTAATCCTTTACCGGGGATGGAAAGCGGATTATGAAAAAGTAATTCATGATATAATGAATGCCGTTAAACCGGAACGTATTGCCTGGATATCACTGGGAGGGTTTCGTTTTCTTCCTGATTTCAGGGAGGTGATGCGGGGGCACTTCCCCAATGAAGCCATAACGTCGGAAGAAATGTTTCCGGGTATAGACGGCAAGTTGCGATATTTTAAACCTGAAAGACTTGACATGTATCTTTTCATGAAAGAAACCATCGACAAATATACCAGCACACCCTTTGTGTATATGTGCATGGAAACATCTGAAATGTGGGAACGGGTATTTTCCAAAAGGTATGAATCTTCTGAAGAACTTGAAATTGCCTTTAGCCGGCATTTAAAGAATACATTCTTCACATGATTTAAAGCGGGCCGGTAAAATAGTTGACCGTTTATGGTAATGTTGTGAGTATCTGTTTGTCATTATGAATTATAATTAGCAAGGAGTACCGATTGGAACTACAAGATCCTAAAGAGATATTACGGGAGATGCAGACCCTCCACGATAAGGTAAACGAACTGTATGATAGTTTACATATTACTGACAACAAGAAGCGTCTGCGTGAACTCGAACAGGAATCATATAAAACTGATTTCTGGTCTGACCAGGATTACAGTGCCCGTGTAAGCCAGGAAATAAGCCGTCTAAAGAGAAAGATCGAACCATGGGATGAACTTATTAACGAGATAGGTGAAACTGTTGAATTGCTGGAAATGGCTATAGATGAAAACGACGCGGAGCTGGTGCGGGAAAGCACCAAACGTTTTGATGAGTTTGAAAAACGCTTTGATCAGCTTGAAACCCTTGAGTTACTTTCCGAAGAAGATGATCTGAAAAATGCTTTTTTGTCAGTCCATCCCGGAGCGGGTGGTACCGAGTCGCAGGATTGGGCAAGCATGCTTTTGCGAATGTACATGCGATGGGCCGAAAAAAATGAGTACGAAGTTGAAGTAATAAGCTATATGCCCGGTGAAGAAGCGGGGGTAAAGGATGTAACTATTCTGTTGAAGGGTGAATATGCCTTCGGTCTTCTTAAGGGAGAAGGTGGCATACACCGCCTGGTGCGGATTTCCCCTTTCGATTCTAATAAACGACGTCATACATCATTTGCCTCGGTTGATGTAATACCGGAGGTTCCTGAAGACATAGATCTTGAAATAAATGAGAATGATCTGAAGATTGATACGTACAGGGCATCCGGTGCGGGTGGACAGCATGTAAACAAGACGGATTCCGCAGTTCGTATCACCCATGAGCCAACGGGTATCGTGGTGCAATGCCAGAATGAACGGTCCCAGCATAAAAACAAGGCTTCGGCCATGAAGGTGCTCAAGTCAAAGATATACGAAATGCGCAGGAAGGAACTGGAAGATGAAAAGCTGGAAAAGATGGGTGAAAGAAAAGACATCTCCTGGGGAAACCAGATAAGGTCATACGTATTTCAGCCATATACCATGGTGAAAGATCATAGAACCAATATGGAAATTGGTTCCGTTGAACACGTAATGGAAGGAGATATCGACAGGTTCCTTTATGCTTACCTGAAGAGTCTGAAACAGTAAATCAGTCCAGTGGAACCTCGATAACACACTCGGTGCCATTGGTGTTATTTATACGCAGTGAACCGTTCATCTGCTCGGTAAGAAGATGAACCAGCTGTATGCAGAGAGTGTTACAGGATCTCATTATTACATTATCAGGTATACCGATCCCATTGTCACGAACGGATATTTTTTTCATTCCATTTCCGTTAGATGATAATGATACTATTATTTCTTCCGCACCGGTACTTTCGATGAAGGCATACTTAAGGGCGTTTGAGACAAGCTCGCAGCGGTTGCCGAGCGGAGCCGAGGCAAGGTGTCCGCCTCCGGCGGATGGGTTTGAGGGCTGGTTTGTGTGGATAAATCTCTAACGAATAATGCTTGAAAAAGTTAAAAACAGGGGAATATTCTCTATAAACCCAGCCAGGTTTTCAGAGCATTGTCGAGAGATATAAGGTCATTAACTGAAAGTCTGCCTACTTTCTTTATCACCAGGTTGATATCAATAAGAATACAGCCTCTTTTAATGGCAGAAGGTACGTTTAAACCTGCTTTTTCCCAGTTCGCAAGAACAAACTCACTTTCTGAAAGTTTATGAACTTTACTTGTCAGTGGAACAACAAAAATATCATCATATTTTCCGTCATCAGAACTTACAACCACTGCTGGCCGTACCTTTTGTGTTGAAAGGTCAGTAAAAGGATATGCCAGGAGTATTATTTCGCCTTTAGAGTAGTTCATTATAAATATCGTCTTCTTCGTTGTCCCAGATCTTATCAATCGATTTTTCTGACATTTTCAGATGCACATGTTTTTCTTCACTATTATGTTTTTCAATGAGGAAGTCTATAAAATCATTTACCTCTTCAATGGCTGAGGGGGGGAGTGTATTTATTTTTTCTTCAATCGTCATTTTATTAACCCTGAAATTAATATTATAATGTTATGTATAATATACAGGAATACTTGTCAAGACACCAATTTTTTGATTTTGAATAAAAGTGCAGAGGCCTGTTGTAATCCCTCGTGACACGAGTTAGTAGTCTTAATTGCAGG
>JAGYNX010000187.1 GCA_018399855.1 Spirochaetota bacterium | reverse complement strand
CAATGCAGTAACTCCCCGTAACTTGAAGGTATGCATCATCCCGAACGAAATCCCCGACGCGCTGCGTCGCCCCCTTCACTAAAGGGGGCTTTCTGGGATGGGGCTTGTTGGTTGGGGATGCGGCCGGGATACATAGGATGTAAACCTAACGGGGGTTCACGCGGAGGCGCGAAGGCCGCGGAGAGTATATTTCTTCTTCCCGTTTTTACTTACGATCAGGTAGTATGTGCCAGCGACGGTTCGGGAAAAGAGATATTCCTGTCCACTGGTAACAATAGTATATTGGTGAACCCGGGTATTATCTCCAAACAGCATCTAAAAACATACACTCCCTCAACTACACATTATACAAGAACCAGCGTATCAGAATTCGGAAAAAAGACGAACAACTGATCCGCCCTCCGCGCTCTCGGTGCCTCCGTGGTAAAAAAATAATTACAATGATATTTCAGTTGCCAGCGGGTTGATAGCGGTATAGTTCTTTTTCTTTATCGTGTGTGTGCCAGTAATGTTCTGGGCAACTATGGCCCTTGTGGAATATTTTTCATTGAAAAGAGGTATTACCCTGTTGAAGTTCAACTTGGAGTCGTCTAATCGCTCCCCTGCCTTTGCCTCTATAAAGTACAATGTGTTCTTGTTTTCCACGATAAAGTCGATTTCCACACCATTATGGTCCCTGTAAAAGAATATGTGTTCGCCGGGACGAAGATTGTTGGTTTTTACCAGTTCCATGAGAACAATATTTTCCCAGATGTTTCCCCTGAAGATATGGTTATGCCAGTCTTTTATGCTGTTGATCCCCAGCAGGTGACAGAGGAGGCCATGGTCGGCAAAGTAAAGCTTTGGTGATTTGGTAAGACGTTTGCCGATATTCCTGTAGAAAGGGGCAAGCAGGTATACTATACCGCTCACCTCAAGGGCGTGAAGCCATTTTCTTATGGTGACATCAGACACGCCAACGTCGCTTGAAATGTCTTTATAATTTACCAGCTGGCCCACCCGTGAGGCTATAACCCGTATGAATCTCTGGAAGTCATGAAGGTTCTTCACGTCAATTATTGTTTTAAGGTCACGCTCGATATAAGTGCGTATATAACTTTCAAAAAAATCATTGGTATCAATACCGGGATTACCCCATATCTCCGGGTATCCCCCTTTCCATGTATAATCATCGACGTTCGTTACGGGCCCTTCCCTGAGTTCCCGGGCACTCAATGTTTCCAGGTGAAGTATGCTTATGCGCCCTGCAAGGCTTTCGCTTATTTTTTCCATAAGTTCAAATTGCTGGCTTCCGGTCAGTATCCACTTCCCGTAGCTGTTCCTGTTTCCGTCCACCACTATCTTTAATTCCCTGAAAAGATGGGGTACGTACTGGATTTCATCGAGGATAACAGTGCCCTTGAATTGCCCCAGAAAAAAATCCGGGGAATCTTTTGCCGCTTCAACCTGGTTCAGGTGGTCAAAAGATACGTATTCTGACAGGGGAAATTCCCTCTGCAAAAGAGAGCTTTTACCTGTTTGCCTTGCCCCTGTAAGCAGAACAACGGGTCTCGATTCAACGGTTCGATGCAGCCTTTCTTTTATGGTTCTTGGTATCCACATGCCAGATTCCCAGTTTATGATATTTCTAACTACAAGTTCGAGATATCTTACTATTGGTTGTTTGTCAATGAATTTTTGGATGATGACCCACCGGGTGTTCTGCTGCCGGTTTCTTCCTTTATCGAACCAACCTCTACCTTAAAGGTCTACCTTTCAAACAGGTAATCCCGTATAATGATGTATCAAGAGCAACGTAATTAAACAAGGAAATTACCAGGCGTTTCAAGTGGAATACATCAATACGGGATAGAACCAGCGTATCCTGTTCATATACTGATTTTTTTGGAAAAAAGTTTGGACATTTTCATTGATATATGGTGCAGTTAGATTCCCAAAAAAATATATAGCGGAATCAGGTGTTACATTTACAACTTTTGCGTTACAGACAATGCCGAACACACGGGCATGGTATGCCGGTGCAGGTATGGTCTAAAAAATTATAGTGGAGGTCTTAATGAACACAAAGAAGGTTGTTGTTTTAGTATGCGCGGCACTGGTTGCCATTTGCGCGGTTGGTTTTCTCAGCGGATGCGCGTCAACGTCAAAGGTAGACGTGTATTACAGGGATGACGTGAACACGTCAGAGAGCAAGGTAATTGCTTTCCCCATGCTGCTGTGGGACGGGAACAAGCTGACAAAAGCTGATTCTTATGAAAACCCGGTCGCGGACGGGCTTATCAGCAAGAAGTGGACTGACTACCTGGGATCAGAAAATGCCGTGGTAGTTCCAAGGCAGGCCCTTGATAAACTTCCCGGGGCGTGGAATGCCATTGATACGCTGGTAAAGGTACTGGACGATACTTCGGCCGTAGAACAGACGGGAACACTCCGTAGATTTCTTAACACGGTGGGAAGCAAGTTTGGTGATGGCGCACTGGCATTTGCCCTGGTAACGAAGAGCAAGGAAGAATTTGAAAATGCTGAAAGCATTCGTGTAAGCATGGGACTCTTCGACACAAAGAAACTGACCTGGAAATGGGTAACCCATTCTACCGCTGAAAAGGGCATGATCCCTATCCCTTATGAAAAGGTGGTACAGGACATGATCAAGGCTTCTTTTGACGGTCTGAAAGAAAAATCAGGCGGCGCGGTGCGTTAATCACCGTAATCAGCATGAATACAAAAACCGCCCTTGCCGTGAACCGCGCGCAGGGCGGTTTTTTTATGGCTGCTGCTTTTACATTTGCGCACGCGCATGATATAAAACCGATATTGTATCCCTGTTTCCGGTCATACTGGTAATGGATTCTATACGTGGAAAGGGATTGCGGGATGTATTGTAATTACAATATGTATTTGACAACAGGAGTACGTGCGGTACCATTATGGGGAAAAAACCCTGTGGCATATAAAAAGAATACACGATGGTACAGTATGGCGGATAGAGATAACTCTTTACTACTGGAACACCTTCCCCTGATAAAAAAGTTCATTAAATCGATTTCGAGGAGAATGGATGCCCGTATTTCTGATGAAGAGGCAGATGATATACAACAGGATGTGATTGAAAGGCTGCTCAAAAAGGCTATGAAGGAGTTCAGGGGCGAGTGCAGATTTTCCACTTATCTATTCAAGGTGGTTCATAATGCCGTAAGCGATTATCTTAAATCCCGCAACAAGATTACCAGCGTTGATACGGACGACCATCACATTCATTATCACCCCAGCATGATGGTAGATGATTTTTCTTCCAGCATAATAGACACCATGAAAACCGAAGACATAATGGAAATAGTTCATAACGAGGTGAAATCCATGAAAGAAGAGTTACGGCTGATCTTCCATTGGTATTTCGTGGAAAAGTATACCCAGGTGGAAGTGGCGCGAATGATGCGCAAATCCCAGTCAACCATAGCGGAACATATAGAAAACATACGACGAACATTGACGCGGGCGGTAAAGGGAAGGTACCCGGAAATGAAAAAAGGGATACACTGACTATGAAATCTGAAAGGTTACAGCGCATCGTACAGGCCGGAACCTGTGAAAATGACATGGAACAGAAGGTGATGGGGGTGGCAGACAGCACCATTACTTCTGAAGAAGAGATACAACAGGTGTTTGCCCACCTGGCGGAATGTGATTCGTGCAGGTACCTGTACGAGGATTACTTTGCAATTCACGATGATGATGGGAACCTGATCGAGGAAGGCGAAATTGGTGAAACCGTTGAACTGGGGATGAAGCTTGAACCCGGTTCAATCGTGCCGCTTGCCACAGACTTCATGGTTGAAGGCCAGCGGGCCGCTGTCCTTTCAGGCGAGGCGGTGTCAATGGTAGAATACCGCGTTCCCGCGGGCGGCGATAACGTGGACGTGAAAGTCTATCCCTGTGATGACACGGTTAGCATACAGCTGTCTGCTTCAGGGGACGGGACCCGGGTTATTTTGATCTCACCGGGCACCATGGAGACGGCAACGGTGGAGAAGGGTATTGCCCGGTTCGACAACGTCATGCCCGGGCGGTTTCTCCTGGTGATCAACATGCGGCATTTGGTGACGGTTACAATAACGAAATAAAGGAAAGTCCGGCACTTAGCCGGAAAATGGTTCAATAACAACGGTGCAGCTTGTGTCCCCGGTAATCTTCATGGTTACCGGGCGTGAGAAGCTTACCATGAAAGCCATGTCATCTTCGCACCCGGTCTGTGAACCGGTGAATATGCTGGATACTGCCGCGGCGGTATGTCCTGTAAAATCGAAGGTGATGTTCAGGGCACCCGGCAGGTGCAGGGCGGGATACATGTCGGCACGGACACGAAATCCACGTTTCTTTTTCAGGATATGTACGCTGGTAATATCGGCGCGGATGATGTTTCCTGTGCAGCTGTG
>JAGYNX010000186.1 GCA_018399855.1 Spirochaetota bacterium | reverse complement strand
AGAATATCGCTTTCTTCTGCGCAGCATGGCATTAAAAATATATGGCATAGATGAAGCGGAAATTAATAAACTTGAAGGAAAATTTCCCAAAAAGCCAAAAGCAGAAGATTACAAGGCAGTTGTTCAAAAGTATAAAAAGTTTCTTGGCGACAAGTTTAGTGAAGATGTATATGATCAACTTGGTCTCATCTTAAAGGGTGCAGCTTCCCGGTATTGTGAATCTGACATCGATGTAGATAATAGCCTGTCAATAATGGTACAGGTAATGGTTTACGGTAATTTTGGTGAAAACTCATATGCGGGAAATTATTTTACTCGAAATATAATTGATGGTGATCAGAAGATCCAGGGTGAATTTTTGCAGAACGAATTTGATGTGGACAGGGGAAAACCCAGGGATATAGATAAGATTGATAAAAAGTATTATGACAAACTTGCTGACCTGGCCAGAAAGATCGAAGATAATTTTAAAGAGACAAGAAACGTTAAATTTACTATTGAAGAAGGTGATTTCTGGCTTATTGAACAACGAGATGTCGATGAAAAGTCAACTCAGTCTCATATAAAGACACTTCTTGATCTGAATAGCAGAAAGGTGATTACTGAAGAATATCTTGTTGATGCAATAAAACCAAGTCAACTTAATGAATTGCTCCACCCGATTATTGACCCCAGAACGACAAAAAATGTAAAAACGATCAAGGGTGGTATAGCTGGTTCAACCGGCGCGGCAATAGGCCGTGTCTATTTTACCACAAACCGGTTGCTGGAGGAATATAAAAGGGCAATTATGCATGGTGGGGATACTAACTTGATCCTGGTTATGCCGGCAACCTACGCGGAAGACGTTAAAGCAATTGAAGTCGCCCAGGGCGTTATATCCACGGAAGGTGGTTTTTCATCTCATGCGCCGGTGGTAGCGAGAAGTCTTGGGAAAGTCGCTATGGTACAGCCAGAAATGAAAATAAGAAATAACACTTTTACCCTTGGGGGAAAGACCGTTAAGGAAGGAGATTACATATCCATAAATGTTCCCTATTATGAACCTCCCACGTTGTACCTGGGTAAGGTGGGATTAATTGAACCTGATTTCAAAAAGAATGGATTGCTTGATTTTTTAAATATTTGTGAAAAGTTTATCGAAGACTTTAACGTCAGGGCTAATGCCGATCAGGCAAGGGATGCAAAAGTGGCCGGAGAATTCCATGCTGATGGTATTGGTCTTTGTCGAACAGAACACATGTTCTTTAATGAAAAAAGAATTATGAAATTCAGGGAGATGATCCTTTCAGAAAATGAGAAAGAAAGAAGGAAAGCACTTGAAGCATTAAGGCCAATGCAGCGTTCAGATTTTTATGAGCTATTTAAAATCATGAAGGGCCATCCGGTAACTATTCGATTATTGGATGCACCACTTCACGAATTCCTGCCTCGTACCGAAGGTAGCATGAAAGAATTTATTAAGTACATGCAGGAGAAGAAAAAAAGATTAACGGCAGCAGAGATTCGTACAAGATGTGATGAGCTGGGTGAGATGAATCCTATGCTGGGTCACAGGGGATGCAGGGTTGCTGTTACGTATCCGGAAATATATGAAATGCAGTGCAGGGCAATTTTTGAAGCAGCCTGCATGTTGAAGAAAGAAGGTATAGATGTTATACCTGAAATCATGATACCTATAGTCATGAGTGACACTGAGATAAAGTTCCTGAAAAATGGTAAAAAAATTGAAGGGAAAACTGTCAAAGGTATTCGTGATATTAAGGATGAAGTTATTGACGAATATGGTATTGACGAACTGGATTATAAGGTTGGCACAATGATCGAATTGCCGGCAGCAGCTGTAGGTGCGGGAAATATTGCCCAACATGCTGAATTTTTCAGTTTTGGGACAAATGACCTGACACAGACGACATACGGAATATCCAGGGATGATATTAATTCATTTTTCCCAAGCTATTCATTGTATGACCTTATTAAGCACAATCCCTTCAAGGTTCTCGGTGAAGAGGTTAAGGAGCTCGTAGAAATAGCTTCGCTGCGTGGACGTTTAACCCGGCCAAATATCAAAATGGGATTGTGTGGAGAACATGGTGCAGATCCTGAGAATATTGAGTTTTGCATGGGAGTTGGACTAAATTATGTGTCCTGTTCTCCATATTCAATACCACTGTCAAAGCTTGCGGTTGCTCAGATTAACATTAAAAAGATGCAAGCTGAAGAAGAATAACAAGATAAAAATGAAATCGCCCGGGCCCCACTGGATATAAAATCAGTGGGGCTTTTTTGTGATCTGAATCTTATCGTGTAATGTGCAGTGAACATAATCATTGATATGTGATAATTAAATATTTATGTAAAAACAGGTTGCAAATATAGCATACCTTAATATGTTATGCTTAAAAACGAGGGAGAGGTATTATGAGCCGAAAGAAAATTGTCATTGTTTCGGGGTGCAGAACTCCGATAGGAAGTTTTGGTCAAAGCCTGAGAGATGTAAGGGCTTACAAACTTGCATCATTGGTTATGAACGAAGCTTTAAACAGGGCGGGTGTAAAGGCAGATATGCTGGATGATGTGATTTTCGGTGATTGTATTCAAACGTCCGATGAGGTTAATACAGCCAGAACTGCTGCTTTAGATGCAGGAATCCCAGTGGAGGTTCCCGCTACCACAATTCAGAGACAATGTGCCTCAGGTATGCAGGCAGTAATATTTGCTTCACAGCAGATTCTTGCAGGTGACTCTGAAATGGTACTAGCTGGTGGTGTGGAGTCAATGAGCAACGCACCTTATGTATTAAAAAAAGCAAGGTGGGGTGCAAGATTACAGCATGGCGAGATGACAGATGTTATGTGGGAACTTCTTCATTCTGGAAGTCGACTTGTGGGTGAACCAATCATTATGGGGCAAACAGCTGAGAATCTGGCTGAAAAATATTCAATAACAAGGGAAGAGCAGGACCAGGTTGCGTATGAAAGTAATAAAAAAGCAATTTCTGCAATTGACGAAGGAAGATTCAAAGACGAGATTGTACCGGTTGAAATACAAACGCGAAAAGGGACGATAATATTTGACACTGATGAACATCCCAAACGAGATGTTTCCATGGAAAATCTTCAGGGTTTAAAACCCGTTTTTAAAAAGGACGGTACTGTAACAGCTGGAAATTCATCGGGTCTTAATGATGGAGCAGCTGCAGTGTTAGTTACATCTGAAGAGAAGGCAAAGGAGATGGGGCTCAAACCCATGGTATCAATTGTAGCAAACACTATAGCCGGGGTAGCGCCTGAATTGATGGGGTATGGTCCCGTACCTGCTGTAAAAAAATTACTGGATAAAACAGGATTGTCATTGCAGGATATAGGAGTGATCGAGCTTAACGAAGCTTTTGCGGCACAATATCTGGCATGTGAGAAGGGACTGGATCTTGATCGCAGCAGGGTAAATGTAAATGGATCAGGAATTGCTCTTGGTCATCCGGTTGGTTGCACAGGTACAAGAATAATGGTATCACTTATAAATGAAATGAAAAGGAGGGATATTCAATACGGGATAGCCACATTGTGCGTGGGTGGTGGAATGGGAGCCGCGGTGCTTCTTGAAAATATAAATTAAAAAATATCAACTATATGCCATCCTGCCTGCAATGCAGGATGGCATGCTGTTACTTCTTACCACATACTTTGCAACCAGCTTTTTTCTTCAGTTTGAAAGAATCAAACTTCATTGCCATACCATCCCAGAAAAGAATCTTCCCCTTTAACGGTGTAGGGATACCCAGGATAAATTTTATTGCTTCGGTTGCCTGTAATGAACCGATTACGCCAACTGTGGCTCCATAAATTGGAATTTTTTTTCTGTCAGTTTTTGAAGGAAGAAAACATGACAGGCATGCTGTTTCTGGCGGAACCAGGAGTGATACCTGTCCTGAAAAACCCGAAACTCCACCATGAATTAATGGTATGGATAACTTAACAGATGCTTTGTTGAGATCATGGCGTGAAGGGAAATTGTCAAGGCAGTCAATGATAATATCAGAATTGCCGGTTAACGTGGCAGCATTTCCAGCTTTAATTTTTTCCTTGATTATGTGAATATTCACATGATGATTGATAGAGCTGAGAGTTGCATAGGCAGAGTCTGCCTTGTTTAGTCCAATTCTCTTCTCGTTATGAATTATCTGCCGGTTGAGATTGGAAATGTCAACAATATCGTTGTCGCAAATTGTAATAGTTCCCACTCCTGCCGCTGCCAGGTACATGGCCACCGGACTGGCTAATCCACCCCCACCTGCAATAAACACGCGGGAGTTGGCAAGCTTTTCCTGTCCTTTTATACCCCATTCTTCTATTATGATTTGTCGGTTATAACGTTGTAGTTCATCACTGGAAAACATTTGACCCTATCCTCATATATAATTTGTTATTCTATCATATTGGT
>JAGYNX010000185.1 GCA_018399855.1 Spirochaetota bacterium | reverse complement strand
AAGCCCGGCGAGAAAATTCCAGCCGACGGGATCATTCGAACAGGAAGCACTTCAATTGACGAATCAATGTTGACCGGTGAATCCGTGCCGGTTGAAAAAGCTGAAGACAGCCAGGTTATTGCGGGTTCAGTCAATGGAGACGGTTCAATCGAGGTTGAAGTAACGAAAACAGGTGAAGACTCTTACCTGAACAAGGTTATCGACCTGGTACAGCGTGCACAACAGTCAAAGTCACGTACCCAGCATTTTGCCGATCGTGCTGCCATGTGGCTGACCATCATTGCCCTTACCGCCGGCGTGATAACCCTTGTGTCATGGCTTGCTGTGGGCAAAGAGCTGGTGTTTGCCATTGAAAGAATGGCAACCGTAATGATCATCACATGTCCCCACGCCCTTGGACTTGCCATTCCACTGGTAGCCGCTGTTTCAACATCTCTTTCCGCTAAAAATGGACTGTTGATAAGAAACCGTACGGCGTTTGAAAACTCACGTTTTATCAGTGCCGTCGTCTTTGACAAGACAGGTACACTTACCACCGGCACTTTTGGTGTAACCGGTATACACCCCCTGCGGGAATCATATGATGAGGCCGCTGTTCTTCAGCTTGCCGCATCACTTGAGCAGAACTCAGGGCATCCAATTGCCAGGGGCATAGTAGAAGAAGCAAAAAAGCGAGATCTTTCAATAACAGATCCTGAAGATTTTACCGCCATAAAGGGTAAAGCTGTAAGCGGCACTTTACATGGAAAAACAATGCTGGTGGCAAGCCCTGGCTATCTTGAGGAGCACAACATTGATATACCGGAAATATCATCAGGGGTTGCCGCTACAACAGTATACCTGCTTGAAGAAGATACCCCAATTGGTGCCATCAGTCTTTCAGACACCATCCTTGAAGAATCGTATGAAGCCATACGTCAACTTCAGGATGAAGGTATCCTCTGCTACATGCTCACCGGCGATAACGAGGCAACCGCGAAGGCGGTTTCTGATGAATTAAACCTGGATGGTTATTTCGCCGAAGTTCTGCCCGATCAAAAAGAGAAAAAAATCATTGAAATACAGAATCAGGATGAATTTGTTGCCATGACCGGTGACGGCATCAATGATGCTCCAGCCCTTGCCAGGGCTGACGTGGGCATCGCAATCGGTTCAGGAACGGATGTGGCCGCCGAAACAGCTGACATCATTCTTGTTGAAAGCAATCCGATGGATGTTACCACCCTCATCCTTTTTGGAACCGCAACATATAAAAAAATGGTGCAAAACCTTTTCTGGGCCACCGGTTATAACGTGTTTGCAATACCACTTGCAGCTGGTGTATTATATTACCAGGGAATAGTTATATCACCGGCACTGGGTGCTGTGCTCATGTCGTTGAGCACTGTAATAGTAGCCATCAACGCGAAACTGCTTCGTATAAAGAGGTAACAATGCCTTCAGAATCCGACTACCTGAAAGACCTCATCGATTCATACAGAAATTATTCTGTTGAATATTATAATAATTATACAAATCACCTGCCAATGGCTGCCTGTGCCCTGCAGCGAATGGGGGCAGGCAGAAACAGGTTGATGAAATTTTGCGGGGAGTACGCCAGGAGACTCAATGGACGGATACAGAGCAACACGGTAATCGACCATGAAAACTGGAAAGACAAGAGAGGCCAGCATCGCTTCTTTGATGCATATATCAGGTTCTTCAAATCTGAGGAGAAACGCCTTGGAACCCAGACCATGGTTAAAACATACATGAATGATTTATTACAGGGCATCGGTTCAGGGGCCTTCCATGCCCTTATCAAGCTGGCATATGGCATCATGACTGAAGACAGCACAGAAATGATAGAATCCATGGCCTATTATGCCATATGCTACCTGCCCCTTGGAGAGGTGCAGCCGAATATCCAAGAATATACCACCCCCGGGGATGCACTTCTTACTTTAAAAAATAATACCAGGTGGGAAGATACAACCGCTGAGGGCAAGAACATTGACGAGAAAATATACAGTGTAATATCTGACCCTGGTTCCAATA
This sequence comes from Spirochaetota bacterium, assembly GCA_018399855.1. Taxonomy (GTDB): domain Bacteria; phylum Spirochaetota; class UBA4802; order UBA4802; family UB4802; genus M55B154. The sequence continues at coordinate 2,415 of JAGYNX010000185.1, read as the reverse complement.
AATATCTCCAGCTACCCGGAGACGATCACGTCAACTACCTTGCAGAAACAGCTCCGATTATGCGCAACATCTTTATTAACAGCTTCAACTTTACCTCACTGCACATGATCACCGGCACACACGCCCTGAGGATTGTTCTCCCTTACATGAATGAAGAGAAAAGAGGAAAAGCTGTTAAACAGTTCTGGAAAACCGCTGCCGCTGCATACCTCAGTATCGGGGCACCTGAAGTGGAAGTGGGAAATAAAAATGAGTACAAATCCGAGGCTGAATGGGAAGATATTTTTAGCCAGGCAATCCAATCCGATGATGCGCATGTCATAAAACTGGTATTCACATGTCACGAAGAAGAAAAAGAATACAATGACCCGTTGTACAAGTACATTGCAGAAAGGGAAGTACGTTCATTCATCTGAGAATATAAACAGGGAAAACATTCACTCCATGGCTCTCAACCACATAACCTGGTAAGGTTCCATGATGAAGTTATCATCCCACATATCTCCCTGTGCATACAAGTACTGTTATAGTATCTCGAAGCCGATGAATATTATATCATCTTCAAAAGGAACTTCGCCCTTGTACTGGTTTACCCCTGACATGAATACCTCCACCGAATCGTGAATAGAATCTTTCATGGAAGACTGGATCAATTCCTTCAGCCGATCATACCCAAGGGCTTTTTTATTGCTGTCGATGGTTTCAGGTATACCATCTGTGTATAGAAATATCCTGTCCCCTTTCTCAAGGGTAATATCCACCTGGCCATATTTCAAATTCTTAAACATACCAAGGATAGTACCATGGGAGTTCACATATTCAACATCACCAGTTGCAGACCGCCAGACAAGTGGATGTGGGTGACCCGCAGAAGCGAAAGAAAACCGGGTTTGCCCATTACTGCTTTTTTGAAACACACCGTAAATGGCGGTAAGAAAACTCATGGGCATATTCCCAATAAGTTCTGAATTCAACGATGTTATATAATCACCGGGGGTAAGGGCGTAGTTACGGCACTTACGGTCAGTGGTAGCCTTAAGAAGGGAAAGATACAGGGCGGCTGACACACCATGACCGGTTACATCACCGATAAACACCCCCGTTCCCCCTTCCTCAAGGGGTGTAATGGAATAATAATCACCCCCTATGGCATCAAGGGGAATATACTTCAGCGCTGTAGCAATTCCTGCTATATCTTCAATTTCACTTTGCACCAGTGAACGCTGAATCACCTGGGCTGCCTTAAGATCTTTTTCTATAATGTCATTTCTTTCCCGAAGTCTGCGCTCGCTTTCCATAAGGGCATCACGGGTTTTCTGCATATCGGTAATATCAAGAAAATTCTCAATGATCAGATCACCGGCGGCGTTTTGCATTCTCCTGGCACTTTTGAGCACCGGTATCAAATGACCGTCACGATGCCGCACAGCCGTTTCGTCATTGTCAATACTCGCTTTGCCAAGGTCGAAAATTGGACATTTGTGGGGTCCCTTGGGACAGATGATAGAGCATTCCTCACCAACCAGTTCCTCGTAGCTATACCCTGTCAACACACAGGTAAGCTCGTTTACGTCCTGAATAATATAATCGCGGTCTACCACAAAACTTCCGCCGGGAAGATTACCATACAGGCCTCTCCATTTTGATTCACTTTCTTTCAGCTCATTTTCAACGATCTTTCTGCGGGTGATATCACGGGCCACTCCCATTCTGCCAATGGGCTCATCATTCTCGTTGTACAGTGGTTTTACATGAAGTTCGGTTTGTGCCACCCTTCCGTGAAGGGGAAACTCGATTTCATAAATACTGTTTTGACCTTTTTCCAGGTTCTCATCAAAATAATGCCTGGCCCGTGCTACCTGTTCATCAGTGAGGAATTCTGAATAGTGATGGCCGATCACGTTCTGCACCGGTATCCCGGTATATTCTTCAAAGCGGGGGCTCATGTAGGTAAAGTACCCATTGTTGTCTAATACATAAATAACATCCGGGGTTGTCTCGATCAGCAGCCTTTCCCATTCTTCCTGTTCCCGTAATTTCTGTTCTGAGCGTTTTCGTTCATCGATATCCCTGGTAACCCCGAGAATGCCAATCGCTTCACCTTCTTCACGTATAAAAGACATCTTTACTTCTGTCCAGTAGGTGTGCCCTTCCTTATGGTAATATTCCACCTCAACTGTCCTGAAACGCCGGGGATCGGCAGTACCCTTTTCTTCCAGTTCTAATTCCTCAACATGAAGAGCCACCATCCGCTGAAGACTTTCAGTAGTAATCATTTCGTCAACAGCCATCTCGAGTGATTCTTCAGCGGTAAACCCGCTCATTCGCTCCCGCGAAGGACTGATATATACAGGATTAAGATCCATATCCAGCACCCATATGACATCAGATACATTTTCTGCAAGCAGCTTGTAC
>JAGYNX010000184.1 GCA_018399855.1 Spirochaetota bacterium | reverse complement strand
GACATTGAAATTCATTGCACCTTACCCGATATTTAATTCACCCCCTTCATCATACATTGAATATCAACATCAAAACCCCGTCCGGCCGGCTGAAATATGATTGACGAGGAATGAATAATAAATTACAAGTTAAACCATGATACGAACCACATACGTTGACAAGGGAGGATGGGTTGGCCGAGGGGTTAGAACACTTTAATGGGATTATTTGCATTTCCCGAACCATACAGGATTTCATCGAAATCCCCGAAAGCTTTGCTGGCCGTGTCCGAATAATATCTCCCCCCTTTGATGATCTCCTTGAATACAAGAATACGCGGGAACAGCCTTCTTTCACATACCGGGGCCTTGTCTTTTTTATATCAATAGAAGAATTCAGTGACTTATCCAGCATTATCACCACATTTCCCGAACCAACGTATACACAGTTTGTTCTCATTGACAACAGCAGCAACGGCACCATGTCCTTGTCCAATGTCGATACCATTCTTTCAGTCCGCACTACATCTATATCCGAATCCGAGTTCAGGTTTCTCACTACGAAAGGATTTCAACTTATACAGATTCAAAATGACGTCTTGGAATCCAACAAACGCTACATCAACCAGTTACAGGACACGCAGCACGACCACGAAGCCCTCATAGATATCGGGAAGGCCCTCTCAGTGGAAAAAGACCCTGACCGTTTGCTGAGACTCATCCTGTATCTCAGCAAAAAGATCACCGGGGCTGACGCGGGCAGCATTTATCTCATAGAAGAAAGGGAAGATGGGACAAAACAGCTTCGCTTCAAGTATTCTCATACTTTCTCCAAGGAACTTCCCTATGAAGAATTTACCATACCAATGGATGCCAATTCCATAGCCGGATACGTGGCGGTTACAAGAAATGTACTTAATATCCCTGATGTCTATCTTCTCAACGCCAGTGACCCCGTTTCCTTCAACTCGTCATTCGACAAGATACACGATTACAGGTCTAAATCCATGCTGGTAGTACCCATGGTTAACCATCTCGACCAGGCAATCGGGGTAATCCAGCTTATAAACAGCAAAGAGTACCTGGACGGGACGGAGAACAGCACCGGCAACGAAGCTTTCGAAGTTGTACTGAGCACCCCCGAAGATTTTGACACGAAGGTGGTGCCCTTCGATGAACGCTACGAAAGCCTGATGGAGTCGGTTGCCAGCCAGGCGGCAATCGCCATTGAGAACAACCGTATGATGCTGCAGATACGAAACCAGTTTGAAGAATTCGTCAAGGCATCTGTTATCGCCATAGAATCCAGGGACATAGCCACGTCGGGTCATTCTTTCCGGGTTGCCCAGATATGCATGGAACTGGCTGAGGCCATTAACAATTCAAATGAAGGCCCTTTCAAGGATACATGTTTTTCTGAAAGCGAATTGAAAGAGCTTGAATACGCGGCCCTTCTTCACGATTTCGGCAAAGTGTACATAGATGTTGCCATCTTCCAGAAGGCAAAAAAGTTATATCCACGGGATCTCGATAATCTTCTTCTGAAAATGGATTACCTGTACAGGTACCAGGAACTGATGTTCACAATTGACCAGAGGCAGATAGCAATAAGCAGTAAAACAACCTCGCAGTACAGCAAAAAAGCCCGGGAACTGGAAGAGCATCGCAACAGGGTGCTGCAGCAAATCATGAATATCAAGGACACCATAGTACAACTGAACGAACCGGTTGTACTGGATGCTGATGTATCGGCAATGCTTGATGAGCTGGAGTCTTCTGTTACCTGTCTTGACTGCGTCGACATTGAGGGCAACAGGCTTTGCATACTTACCCCTGAAATTGAGACCAATCTCAGCATTCAGCGGGGAAGCCTCAATCCACAGGAGAGAAAGGAAATTGAAAGTCATGTAACACATACATACAACTTCGTAAGCAAGATACCCTGGCCGCCGGAATACCGGCGCATACCGGAGTTTGCCCTGAAACATCATGAAAAAATGGATGGAACGGGCTATCCGGATGGAATAAAAGGTGAAGAGAACATCCCCCTCCAGGCACGCATGATCGCGCTGGCAGACATATATGACGCGCTGATTGCAACTGACAGGCCTTACAAGGCTCCCATTACCCTTGAAAAAGCCCTGGCAATTCTGGAAGATGAGGGAAATAACAATAAACTTGACAACAGGCTTGTAGAGCTTTTTATTACACAAAGGATTTATGAAAAAATAGACCGGAACGATTTCCGCATTATCAGGTAACCCCGGTTACCTGGCTATTGATTTAAAAAAATGATAAATAAAACCGGATACGAACCATGCGTCCAATAATAATACATTTTTTCGTCATTGTCATAATTATACTATTTTTTATGCCAATAGGAGTAATCCCTTCAGCATCCCCAGAGACAAATGTAAAGAAGGGACAGGTGGTATATACAAATTCATTAAACGGCAACCTGGATTATTGCCATTGTCCCGCAAGCCCAAACGGTGGACTGGTAAAACGGGCAACCGCCATACAAAAGCTTCGAAACAATAACGCCAATCTTCTATTATGCAGCACCGGAGATTTTTTCACCTACAGCCCCGACCCCATCCTGGCAAAATACATAGTAAAATCACTGCGTCATATTGATTACGACGCCATATGCATGGGAGACCAGGAAATGACCGTAGGAACAGCAGCGTTTAACAGGTACACCCCCCGTCTCCCCTTTGTATGTGCCAACCTGCAGATGCGGCATAATGGGAAATGGATATCCCCCTGGAAGCCCTACAGGGTTATCCGTAAGGGTTCTATCACCTACGGCATCACCGGAATTATACATCCCTCCGTGTTTAAGTATTATCAAAGCAGTATAAAAAAAACCATCAGAACAGGTTCACCTGCCCCGTCCCTGGAGAAGGTTATTGATACATTGAAAGCAAAAAACGTGGACTGTATTATACTGCTTTCCCATAGCGGGATTGAACATGACAGGAAAATCGCCAAAAACAATCCTGACATCAGCATTATAATTGGGGGACATAGCCAGACATTACTTGACCCCCCTGAGAAGGTGGGTAACACTATCATTGTTCAGGCAGGTGCCGGAGGAGCACATATCGGTGTACTTGATATTACGCTAAAAAATGGTACTGTATCACGACACAACAACCGGTTTATTCTACCCGATGACAGACAACCATATGACGATTCCCAAATACGCAAACTCATCAGGAAGTACAAAAAAGAAGTTTCCGGACAATACAAGGGTCTGAGGTTTGATTAATGGTCACAGGTAATTCATTTAAAAAAACTTTTTCCAGGGCCCTGCTGCTCATGCTGCTGGCATCGGGAACCGGGTTCCTGTTAAACGCGTGGCATCCCGAAGGATTTGAACTTGTTCCAAGGGAAAAACTACAGTATGACACAATTGTGCACATCAATGTTGAAGAAACCCGGATTAAACACGCGGCAAAAGCAGCCCTCTTCATTGACTCCCGGTCACGTGCTGAATATACACAGGAACACATCGAGGGAGCCGTCAATATACCCGCAACCCCTGAATCACTTTCGATGAAAGCCATACAGGAACACTATTCAAGGATAAACGGCCCGGTTGAAATGGTTATATACTGCTCCCACCATTCATGCGGACTGGCAGAAACACTGGCCAGGCGCTTCGTTACACTGGGATACACACGCACCATTTACATATTCGGCGAGGGGATTGAAGCCTGGCAGGCACGCGCACTTCCCATTGAGCAGAATGACGATTTTAAAGATTCTTCAGCAGGTAGCACTCATGAAACGAATTAAAAGACAAGTACAGGAATACGTATACGGCAACACCCTTACAATTATCGTACGAATTGCCATTGGCCTGCTTTTCGTATACTCAAGTATATTCAAGATCATCGACCCATCCAGCTTTGCCGATTCCATAGCGCAATACAGGATACTGTCAGATAACCTGCTTCCATATGCCGCTATCGCAATACCATACATTGAATTGTTTGCCGGGATCTGTCTCCTCCTGGGATTTAACATCAGGCCTGCGGCTATGGCTGGAATTATTTTAATGCTGGTATTCATCATTGCCATTATCATCAACCTGGCACAGGCAAGAACTTTCGAATGCGGATGCTTCGAGTTATCTCACCTGGGGATCAGCGAAACTATTGGGTGGGGGCTCATGGTAAGGGATATCGTTATTACCGTGTTGCTCTGGTCTCTCTTTTATGTTGACCGGCATCCCTTCTCATTGCAAAACCTTGTTTTAAAAAGTGACATGCACAACATGTAGTGTTATTTAAAACCATGTTCGGCGGTGGGAAATTCACCCTTCTTTACTTCCCCCGCGTAGGTATCCAGGGCATCAGTTACCGTGGAAAAAATATCCGCGTACTTTTTGAGAAACTTCGGACTGAACCCCTTGTTCATACCCAGCATATCATTGATCACCAGCACCTGACCGTCACAGTGCGGCCCCGCCCCGAT
>JAGYNX010000183.1 GCA_018399855.1 Spirochaetota bacterium | reverse complement strand
CTCATCAATCCTGTCATAACGTTCTTTTATTTCTGACAGGGTTTTGGGAGCCAGGTTTTTCTCTATTTCGTTTATCTTTTGATCAATTTCATTATTCCGATCTTTTATACTTTCTTCAAGAACTGCACCTTTTTCGCTTTTCAGCTCTTCTCTTGATTTAATAAAATCTATTGATGCAACTTTTTCTAATTCAAGCTCTTCAATTTCTGATATATCCCTGCTCTGCAGTGAATCTGTAATTACAATTGCATCTCCACTTTCTGCGATTTTACCTTCTTTTTTTTCAATCCTGGTTACTTCAACTCTTCCTTTTGATACAGCCACTATATTTTTTCCAGGATAATAACTTACACTAAACGTTGTTCCCCTGACCGCTGCCAGTGAAGTTTCTGTTTTAATATTAAATTGATTATCTTTTCGTAATTTTTTGATTTTTGAAAGTATTTTACCTTTTTCAAGGTACAATGTATTAATACCATCAGTGAATAATTGTTCCACCATGATAGTAGTATTATCCATTATCTTCACGATTGCCGAATCACCCACCTGTACCGCGCACTGTGAATTATCACCCGTTTTGACATACGTGCCTATTGTAAGAGTATCACCCTGTGTAACAGCACGTTCTGTTCCAGACTGGTCAACTGTCTGCACCTTTCCCACCGAAAATATAACTGTGGCATTCTGCAATATTTTCTTATCCATGCCACAACCAGTTATCAGGATTATAATTGCAGTTACAAGCAATACTCTATTCTTCTTCATTGTGTTAACTCCTTCTATGTTGAATTAATATTTACAAATGTTATACATAATTCAAAACAAGTTCAAGGATAAAACTATATTGCCCCGGACCGACTATCAATCATTTCCCGAATCCTGTTGTGTTCAGCTCTGTTGAGATCATACTTCATAAATAGTGCAACTGCCATTATGTAAAAAAACAGGGGAAAAAAAGCATACATTGACCGCATCGCCATCCTGGTAATATCCGATTGCAGGGTGTTTGGCTGGAAACCGGCTAATTCAAGTATGAATCCCGTGAGGAAAAGTGTTATACCCAGTCCGATTTTAAAAATGAAGAAGTATATTGAAAAATATGATCCCTCTTTTCTCTGTCCTGTAATATATTCATCGTAATCAACGATATCTGCCAGAATTGAAAACCCAATTGTCATAGCACATCCTGCACCAGTTCCCAGGATAGCAGCCAGAATATACATTGCATCTGAGTTTTGGGGGCCAATAAAGTAAGTCGATCCAAAACCGAATCCCATGATCAAAAATGAAACTATACGAATAGTTTTTTTTTCGAAATAATCAGCCAGCTTAACCCACAGCGGGGTTGATACCGTAGCCATACACATGAAAACTGCTATATAATACGGGGTTTTTTCAGGAGTAAAAAGTATGTATTCCGCGAAATAGACAGTTAAAATACTCATTACTGCCACCCCGAGACTGTCAATAAAACATACCAGAATAACCAGTCTCGCATGCCTGTTTTTCCATACATCAGTGAATGCCTGTAACGGCCTTGTGGCTGCCCTGCCCTGGTAATCCGGTCTTTCACGTATATACAGCACCATCATAACAATTAATATAACAGTTACTGCGGTGATCGTTGCCATAACATTTATGGCTGTACCTCGTTGATCCTGTGATGTTATCATCAGGTACATTCCGCCAAGTCCAATGAACTGTCCAAGGTTCATGAAAATATTATATGAACCATACAACCTGTTTCGTTCCCTGTAATTCGTGCTCAATTCAGCCCCAAGTGAAAGTTCCGGTACCACGAACATGGTGATCCCTATAAAGATACCGAATATACATATTGTCATCCATGCGGTAAGTGATACTCCATCAAGTGATCGCGGCGGACTCCAAACAGCTATGGAAAATATTGATAAGGGAATGATAGACGCCAGCATCCACGATCTTCTTCGTCCTAACCTGGATATTGTTTTATCTCCCAGGTAACCGAATAATGGAGAAGATATCGCTTCCACCATCCTTGATAATCCAAATACCACACCCATCACAACAGGGGTAATCATCAGAACATCGGTAGAGAATTTCATCAGGTAGGTGTTAACAAGTATCAACATGCATCCAAGTCCGATCATAGGCATGCCATACAGCAGCAAAGTACCTATGGTTAACCTGTGAGGAATATCACGTGTAGTTTTATTATTCATTTTACCAGGTATATACCGGCAAGGAGAAAGGCGAAATAACTTTTAGTTTTTACCAGGGGACTGTCTTCAAATACCGCTCGATTTAAATAATCATATCGAACTACCGGAATAAATATGAAGTTCCCAATTCTTTTCTCCAGCACCATGCAAAGTTGAACACCTGAGTATCCTCCAGCTGCATCGTATTCTACTCTTTCACTGGTTTCATATTTTTTATCAACAGAATAGAAATAATCATGATACCCGTTGTCAGCAAACATGACAGCAGCAGACAGATCGGCAGCAAAACCGAGTGTGTATTTATTTGGATTTATTCGATAATTTAGATAGGGTACCGACCACCACCCCACCTGGTCTACCCTGGTAAAATTTGTGGAGAATACTCTTCTAAATGGAGATTCAAAAGTAACCTCGTGCAGGTTATTATCTGATTTCCATAATTTTAGTATCAGCATGGGACCGACCTCGAACAAGTAATCAAGATCAGGCATATCTTCTCGCGCCGCGTTCTTGGTACTGTCTACTGACAGGCCAGCCATCACACTGATTTTAAATGAAAAATAATTGTTCTCAAATATGGTACCCCGAACATACGATGGTTCCGCTTCCACATTTTTACTTTTATATGAAAAGTATGGAAACGGTATAACCTTGTTCATGTACTGATTCGAACCTCTATAATGGTTCATTCTGAGAAACAGTACCGATGGCCCCCATTCGAATGATGATGAATCCTGTTCTTTAATTTCAGTTTCTGGATAGTTAACTCCCGTTGCGGAAGCTATATTCAAACCAGATATGGATATGCAGGAAATCACGAAGAAGTAAAATAGTATACGTTTCAAAAATGTACCTTTTAATAATCATATTAACGTTTAGGACGTCATCACTTTTTTATTTTTTTTTTACCAGAATTTTTTTAAAAAATAACCATGAAATGCTTGCTGTTGTACAATCATGATGATATATTCAATTCATAATGAAATTAAAAAAGAAAATTACAAAAGATTTTTCGACTACACCAGCAGGTGAATTGTATGATTCTCCTGTATACGCCCTTCATGGTATAAGTGACAGGAACGCATTATCGCTTTACAAGGCATTCAACGTTGATACCATCGAAGACCTTGCCCATTTAAAGTACTTCCAATGGGCACGAGAAATATGCAGTCTTGCCGACTCAGGTGCTGAAACAATCGATGAAGAATACTTTTCTGAAAAGCTTATAAAAAAATACAGGAAGTTGTCTCCCGCTGAGCTTGCAGATTCCCCCCTCAGTGCACTGTATGGACTTAGCAGAAAAAACACCAAACTGCTGAATAAATCACTAAACCTTCACACTATAAGGGACCTATCAACCCTGAAATACATCACCTGGGCAAGAAGTATTGATTACAAGCACAGGTTAATACGTGACTATGAAGAAAAACCGCTTGATGTCGTTGCCAATGCCCCTGTTCATGCCATGCAGGGAATAAGCAACAAAAAAACAAAAATAATTGAAGCTAAACTGAACATTCATACTATTAAAGATCTTGCTGAATACAAGTATGGTATAATAGCACATAAAATATGCAGATTTGAAAAAACTCCCGACGAATACAATCCGATTGAGTATGAATCAAACTTCACTGCCCAGTATAAGGATAAATCTTTAAAACAAATCCTTCGTTCACCTGTTACAGCTTTTCGCGGTCTCGGCAAAGCTGAGGCATCCGCACTATCTGACGCATTAGGTGTTAAAAATATAAAAAACCTCGGATCGCAAAAATATATTGTATGGGCACGCGATATCATTGATCTCTACAATGCCGAGAAAAAATTGACTGCTTCTTCTCAAGAAAAGCCTGCAAAAAAATCTATTTTAAAACCTGCAGCTGCTATCATTTTCTTAATAATTGCCATTATAGCAGGGTTTGCAATATTCATGTATAATAAGACAACACCCGGTGAAAGCAGTAAAACAACATTGAGCACGGATTTATCAGAATCTCAGAAATCAACTGACAATGAAAAAACCAGCGAAATACCAGGTTCTATACATGAATCACAGGAAAATGATTATATTAAATACCGGATTCAGGAAGGTGATACCCTTGTTATCATAAGCCGTAAAATGTACGGTACCTATGAAAGATGGCCAGAAATATACAGGCTGAACAGGGACATCATTGACCACCCGGCAAGAATATTTCCCGGTCATACTATTAATCTCCCGACTAAATAGTAAAAACTATACTCCCATTTTGATAATTAAATTTTAATTGACTAAAATTAATTTATTACACCTTTTGGTCTCATTATTAT
>JAGYNX010000182.1 GCA_018399855.1 Spirochaetota bacterium | reverse complement strand
GTGATGAACTGGTCGGCGCAGAAGGGCTGCGGCGCGGGTGATATCAATGCCATCTGTTCCATTCCCGCCGCGGGTACCGCCCGGGAGGTGATGAATCACCTGAAGAAAATGGAGGCAGGTTCCTGGAACTGGGTAGTGGCGGACGTGAAAGGTAATATCGGTTACCAGATGTCCGGCAGGATGTTTAAAAGGCCCCGTAATGTAAGCGGCCTTGTCCCCCTCCCCGGATGGGAGAAGAAGTATAATCCCGCCGGGTTTGTATCAAGGGAAGACCTTCCCTCGCTGTATAATCCGAAAGAAGGGGTTATCGTTACTGCCAACCAGGACATTAACAGCTGGGGCAAGGCCAGTCCCATCAACCTGCCCATGGCAGGCTACAGGGCTGAACGTATAGAACAATTGCTCAAACGCAGGCGCAAGCTGGGGGTGGATGACATGAAATATATTCACTCCGATCTTCATTCGCTGCAGGCAATGCGCCTGATGAAGATCATAGCCCCCCTGCTGCCGGATACGGAAAAGGGGAGAATACTGAAAAACTGGGACTGTACCTACAGGCATGACGCCACCGGTGCCATGCTTTTCGAGTCGGTGTATCACAGCCTGCTTCGTGTGGTGTTCGGTGATTACGGTGTGGGCCGTGAGGTTATCGATTATCTCATGAAAGAGAGCCCACTGTTCAATGATTACTACGGGAACTTCGATGAAATACTATTGAAAAAACGTTCGGCATGGTATGACGGAAGGTCACGGGAAGATCTTGTTCGGCGGGCGGTTGAAGAAGGGCTGAACGTGAAACCACAACCCTATGGGAAAACCCGGAAGATTACTTTTTCACACCTCATGTTCGGCGGCAAGCTGCCCCGGTTTCTGGGTTTTGATTTTGGTCCCATTGAACTGCCCGGAAGCAGGGCAACCATTCCACAGGGACAGATCTTTAAAAGCGCGGGACGGACAACTACCTTCAGTCCATCCTACAGGTTTATTACCGACATGGCCGCAGAGAAGGTATACACCAATATTGCGGGAGGCCCCTCAGACAGGCGCTTTTCCAAACTGTACATGAATGACATGGAAAACTGGCTGGCTTACCGGTATAAAGAGCTGGGTTAATACTTTACAGGGCGCCGATATCTTTTAAAAAGGCATGTACCTGTTTTTCGTATTCTTTTCTATTTACGATAATTGATTTTGAATGCCCCGCATCCGGGCATATCCATATCTTTTTCTTTCCATTATATTTGCGGTATAATCTTTTTGAATGTTCAACCGGTATTTCGCTGTCCTCTCCCCCGTGTATGAAGAATATGGGGGCATCTGCCTGGTTGATGTGTTCTATCGGCGAGATATTCCCGAACCACATGGCACCACGCAGCCTGCTTGCAAGGCTTGCGGCCTGAAGCAGGGGAAACCGTGGAAGGCCGAAGTCCTTTTTCATCCGGTAGGCAAGGAGCTGGCCCAGGTCGGCCATGGGTCCGTCAACGATGTAGAAGTCAGCGCTGTCAAATTTTGCCGCGTGCAGAAGACATATGGCAGACCCCATGGATTCGCCGTGCACACCGATTATTCCGTCCTTCCCCTGTTTCTTTTTTACCCAGTTAACGCAGGCCTCGAGGTCGTGCTTTTCATACCTGCCGAATGTGACATTGTCTCCGCCGCTTTTCCCGTGATAACGGCTGTCGAACATGAGGGCGTTATATCCCCGTGATCGGAATATCTCGAGGTACTTGTAATCTCCAAGCAGTGTGTAGGTGTGTCCGTGCACAAAGATGACCGTTTTACTGCTGCCCCGGGGGACATACACCGCGTGCAGCCGGTAGCCGTTGGGAGAGTCGATGTAGAGGTCTTCACCGGGTAGACTGTCGTAATACTCCCGGGTGAAGCGCCCGTATTCCAGTTCGGTTTCGAAGGTTTTATCATACTCCCATACGCCAGGCTTTACTACCAGGCCGGAAAAATAGTATCCCGCCCCGAGTATGGCAACAAGTATAATAATAAAAAGTACAGCTGTTATCGTCAGGATTCTTTTTTTCACATTCATGGCCCTGTCCTTCATGAAAAGCTCATTGCGCGGCATACAGTATGGGGGCTTGTGGATAGTATTGTAAAGAACAATACTATCAGGCTTTTCGTAAGAATATTACTTAACGGCCCCCTACATCCCCCCAGGGGGACTGTTTACTGCTGGTGGTATTGTTTTATGATTATACCCCGGCTTAAAGATTGATTGGAACTGAACGGGGCGCTCACACCGAGGCGCGGAGAACGCGGAGAGTAAAGGGTTAGTTGAAGCTCTTTGAAGTTAGTTAAGGTTAGCTCCCAATGAAGTCCCTCTTTATTAAAGGGGGACTGCGCGGCGCGCGGGGGGATTTCGTTCAGGTTGATGTCAACCGTGTTCCCCGTGCCTCCGTGGTAATCTTTTCTTCAGTTTTTCTGCTTGCAGAAAAAACCCTGTCGGGATTCAACAGACACATGAAATTTATTGTTGAAAACACCGACACCCTTACCGAAGCCAGGACAGGTGTGCTTACCACCAGCCGTGGTGAAATACAAACACCGGTTTTCATGCCGGTGGCTACCCGGGGCACTATCCGGGCTCTGACCCTCAGGGACGTTGAGGAGATCGGGTTTGATATTATTCTGTCAAACACCTATCACCTGTATATCCGTCCCGGAATGGAAATAATGGAAAAGATGGGGGGACTGCATGCCTTCATGAATTATCATGGGCCTATCCTCACCGATTCGGGGGGGTTCCAGGTGTTCTCCCTGGCCGACCTGTGCAGGATCCAGGATGACGGGGTGGAGTTTCAGTCGCACATTGACGGGTCACGGCATTTCTTCTCTCCGGAAAAGGTGCTGGATATTCAACGAACCATCGGCTCGGATATCATGATGGTGCTGGATGAATGCACTGATTACCCGGTAACCCGTGAAAAGGCGGGGGAGGCGGTAGCACGGACACTGCAGTGGGCCCATGCTTCCAGGGGATACTGGGGTAAAACTTTTGACACTGATGTGCAGGCGTTGTTCGCCATCGTTCAGGGGAGTGTCTATGAAGACCTGCGGCGTGAGTGTGCCGCGAAACTGGTTGACATGGATTTTCCCGGCTATGCCATCGGCGGTCTTTCAGTAGGGGAGACCGGGCCGGAATACCGTGAAATGACCGAACTGACCACCGCCCTTCTTCCCCGTGAGAAGCCACGCTACATGATGGGGGTGGGCAGTCCGATGGAGATACTGTTCGCGATCGCCCAGGGGATCGACATGTTTGACTGCGTGATGCCCACCAGGATTGCCCGCAACGGAACCCTTTACACATCAAGGGGCAGAATACACATAAAGGCGGCCGCCCACGCCGCTGATGACAGCCCCCTTGATCCCGAATGCCAGTGCTACGTGTGCAAAAACTTCTCGAGGGCATACCTCCGCCACATCTTCAAGGTTGGAGAGATATCCGCCCTGGTGTACAATACCTACCACAACCTGTATTTCATGAAACACTTCATGGAACGCATCCGCCAGAGCATCACCGACGGCACATTCAAAGAAGAATACGCCAGGTGGGGAAGCGTCTTCACCGAACGGATTCACCACAGAGGCGCAGAGGTACAGAGAAAGGAATAGGGATATTTATTTCTTTCTTGATGGTATGTTGAAACAGTATGACCACATGAAAAACCATTGAGTTATCTTGATCCGCAACCGGACAACCATATCCCCCTCTGTTTCTCCGTGCCTCTGTGGTGAATCCTTTTCAGAAGGAAAATTATTTACAATGTTACAAAATAATTTAACTTGACACTTTTTTGTCAATTACATAGAATGTGGACTAACCGATTCACGATTTTTGCAGATACTTCCCTTGGAGCTTTTAAGGATGGATATAACGAAACGTTCAAATGACGATGTGGTGATACTGGATATTGCCGGAGAGATTGACTTATATAACGCGCCTGAAATTAAAGATATTATCAACGGTCTGATAGAAGAACAGAAGTTCAATGTTATCATTAACCTGGAGAAAGTAACCTATATCGATTCTTCAGGGATAGGGGCGCTTATCTCCAGCCTGTCGAACCTGAAAAAATACCAGGGCGGATTAAAGATCATTAACGTCTACGCCTCTGTGCGAAAGGTGTTTGAATTAACGAAGCTGACATCATTCTTTGATATATACAATTCAGAAGAAGAAGCGCTTGAGTCTTTCGGCAAGTGATGATACATATATCCCGTTCTCTTCCGCCAGTGTGAAAACAT
The DNA here is from genome assembly GCA_018399855.1 of Spirochaetota bacterium. Lineage (GTDB taxonomy): Bacteria > Spirochaetota > UBA4802 > UBA4802 > UB4802 > M55B154. The sequence goes on along the minus strand of JAGYNX010000182.1, from coordinate 279 downwards.
ACAGAGGGGCTTAATCGGCCTCTTCATTTATAATAAAATAAAAAAACAGGTGAATACTATGAAACGCGCAATCCTGATACGATCTTCCGTAATTATAATGGTGTCACTTTTCGCCATGGGTTTAAGCTGTGGTGAGAAAATTCCAGTGAAAGAGATGTCTCTTGCCCGGCATGAGATATCACGGGCCCAGTCTGTGAAGGCGGACAAGTACGCCCCGAAGGAACTGAAAGAAGCCAGGGATTTTCTTCTGCAGTCCCATTCTGATGTGAAAGCAGATGA
>JAGYNX010000181.1 GCA_018399855.1 Spirochaetota bacterium | reverse complement strand
AATGAGCTTTTTCATGGGCGGGTATATCTTGTTGCTGTAATATTTCTTGAAACATGCGTCCCCCAGGTTTCTCACTTCTTCAAGGGTGAGCCCGGCGAAGTAATGTACCCTGTTCTGCACGTAGGGCAGTGACACGTTGGACTGGGTTTTCATCTTGTCAATAATACCGGGTTTTCGTTTGGGATTATCGGCGGCATACATGTACAGGCATTCATCAGCAAGGTAATGGGGTGACTGTCCAAACACGGTACCGTCACCGTCAAAGACGGCCAGCTTGCGGCCCTGGTAGTCTTCCATCTTCACCAAAAATTCCTTTATCTGGCTGTTGGCTTCATCGCTGAACCCGTCGATGGGAGTAAACGTAACTCCTCCCGCGCATGATACGATCAGGATTAAAGAAAAGAGGATAACAGAATACACAATTTTTCGAAAAAAAGCAGGTACAACGTTCATCAGGGCCTCCTTGTGTAGAAGAATGTGGGCAATAATAGAAAAATTATCACAAACATGCAATGTTTTTTTAAAACATATTTTAATTGACAAACAAGCATACATATATACTATGATTAAAAGTAAGACGTACTACTTCTTGCAGGCGGTGATAACCGTTTCCAACCATTAGATGACCTACCTGGTGTACACCGGAAACTTTTACATTCGGGGGTCTTTATTTATGAAAACAACGGGACAGATGTTTTGCGATATCCTTGAAGAAGCGGGTATTGATCACGTGTTCGGATTGCCCGGGGGGGCAACACCGCTGCTGCTTGATGCACTTGCAGACAGGAAGGATACAATTAAACCGGTACTGGCACGTCACGAGGGAGGTGCCGCATGTATGGCTGACATGTATGCACGCCTTACCGGAAAACCGGGTGTGCTGGTTGGACAGGGTATATGGATCGCCACAAGTGGGGGATATGGTATCGTGGAGTCATTCCTGGCGGGGGTCCCACTTGTTATCGTTACCGACATTACCGATTACGGTTCATTGCCCCAGTTTGGCCCGTACCAGGACGGCAGTGGTGATTACGGTTCGGTTGACCTTCCCGCCATGATGCGTGCAATGACAAAGTTCACCACCTTTGTGTCCAACCCCTCCGAGTTCGTACACGGTCTTCGGCTTGCCATAAAACATGCCACCACCGGAAGGCCTGGACCTGCATGCGTTATAATGAAATTTGATGTATCGTACGCAGCCTTTGATCCTGAAACCATAAACCCCAAACTCTATCCCCTCGCGGGAATGCTTTCAACGTCGCCCCCATGTATCTCGGCTGATGATGCAAAGAAGGCAGCCAGGATGCTGGCAGGTGCGAAACACCCGGTTATTATTGCAGGACGGGGGGTGCATGACGGGCGTGCCTATGATGAACTGCGCACACTGGCCGAACTTGCCGGTATCCCGGTAGCCACCAGTTACATGGGAAAGAGCAGCATCCCCGAGACGCATTCGCTTGCAGTTGGTACCATCGGGGCCATAGGCCAGAAGCTTGCCAATGACCTGGTGACCGGGGCCGATGTTATACTTGCTGTGGGCACCTGCCTTGCCCCGGATAACACGAAGATGATGTCTGCTGACTTTATCCGCCCTGATCAACAGAAGATAATACAGGTAGATATCGATTCCCGCAATGCAGGCTGGACCTACCCGGTTGCCATGGGGATCACCTCTGATGCAGGGTTGGCACTTACCGGAATTGCCGATGCCATGAAAGGGATGAAACTCAAGATTGATCCAAAGAAGAAGGCAGAAGAAATTGCCGCGAAGAAAAAAGAATACAGGACGTTCGACGAAGAGCCCACGCATTCAGATGAAACGCCCATAGCCCCAGAGCGGGTGGTGAATGAGCTGAATGCCGTAATGAAAGAAGATGACCTGCTGGTACTTGATGGCGGTAACAATCGCATGTGGTTTGCCCATCACTTCATGTCGAAGAAGGAGGGACAGGTCATCGCTCCCGGCGGGGCAGCCGGGGTTGGCTATGCGCCGCCCGCATCGGTTGCCGCGCAACTGCTGCAGCCGAAGAGAAGGGTGGTGTGTGTGTCAGGTGATGGGGGTCTCATGATGCAGTTGTACACCCTGGAGATGGTACGGCAGTACCAGGTGCCCCTCACCATGGTGGTGCTGAACAACTCCTGCCTGGGCAACGTGATGGATTTCCAGGCACCTGATCGAAGGGTGATGACACAGTATCCTACGACGGAGTTCGCAACCATAGCGTCCACCTTCGACATTGAGAGTGCACGGGTGGAAAAGCCTGATGATATAAAGCATGCCCTTGAAAATGCCATATCGTCAAAAAAAGCATCACTCGTAGAGGTGCTGGTCCAGGATTATGCCCATTTCAAGCTGAGTTCATAAGGCCGGCGTTGAGCAAATAACCATTGAAGAAGAAAGCTGAGAAACCGGTAGTGAGATTACTGCATTGTGCAGGGTGCAGGCCAACATGTAACCGCCTGCAGCTGGAGATGGGAATAAGGAAAGCACTTATACTACAGGGAATTATAGTTGATGATCGTGATTTCCAGGTTACCCTGATGCTGAAGGCATGTGCTGCCAGGTGCATGGAAGATAACATGAGGAGTGGGATATATATTGTGGAGCCTGTAGAGGATGCTCTTGACAAAATAGATGAGGTATTGCTATTGTTGCACCTTCATTTTAATAGAAAGGAACCCGTGTAATGAGCAATACATCAGGAAACAACAGTAAAGAAAAAGCATTGAAATATCATTCTGGCGAAAAAAAAGGCAAAATAGAGGTGATAAGCTCTAAGCCCTGTGCCACCCAGGAGGACCTGTCGCTGGCATATACTCCAGGTGTTGCATGGCCTGTTAGGGAGATAGCCGAAGATCCTTCAACCGCCTATGAATACACTGCAAAGGGTAACCTTGTTGCAGTAGTTTCCAACGGTTCGGCGGTGCTGGGCCTTGGAAAGATGGGCGCCCTGGCATCAAAGCCCGTAATGGAGGGGAAAGGTGTACTCTTTAAGCGATTTGCTGATATAGACGTCTTCGATATTGAACTTGATACCACCGATCCCGAAGAGATCATCAGGGCATGCCGGCTTATGCAGCCAACCTTCGGCGGCATAAACCTGGAGGACATAAAGGCTCCCGAATGTTTTTACATTGAACGTGAATTGAAGAGAAGCCTGGATATACCGGTATTCCACGATGATCAGCATGGAACTGCCATTATCAGCGGTGCCGGTATTGTCAATGCGCTGATGATCGCAGAGAAGAATATTGAGGATATACGAATTGTAGTCAACGGTGCCGGGGCAGCAGGCGTGGCATGCGCGCATTTTGCTATACTGCTTGGCGCAAAGCGGGAGAACGTGATGATGTGTGATTCCCGTGGCGTCATATACAATGGCAGAACAGAGGGAATGACAGAAGAGAAGGAATACTTCGCAGTTGATACCCGAAGGCGTACACTGGCTGATGCAATGGAAGGGGCTGACCTCTTCCTTGGAGTATCGGTGGCCGACGCAGTAACCGACAGCATGCTTGAATCAATGGCCCCGTCCCCCATCGTCTTTGCAATGGCAAATCCCGATCCCGAGATTCCCTACGACAGGGCAATCGGGGTGCGTGATGATGTTATCATGGCCACCGGGCGTTCAGATTTCCCCAACCAGGTGAACAACGTGCTGGGATTCCCGTTTATATTTAGAGGGGCACTTGATGTTCGCGCGTCTGCCATCAATGACGAGATGAAACTGGCATGTGCAGATGCCCTGGCGCGGCTGGCTCGTGAAGAGGTACCCGAAGAAGTAGGGAAAGCGTACGGGGACGTGAACCTTGAGTTCGGACGGGATTACATTATACCAAAACCATTTGATCCGAGATTGCTCTACGAGGTGGCACCAGCCATCGCTGAAGTTGCCATGAAAACCGGGGTAGCCGGTATCAAGATTGACCTGGAGGAGTACCGAAGCAGACTAAAAAAGCGTGCCGCCGGCATGGTGCCGTAAACATACACACGCATAAAGCCATCGGCTGCCAATGATCTCCTGTCCTGCATGATACCATATAGGAAACAGGCAAGGAGGAGTCGTGAAAGATGAAACCGGTGTAACAAACGCAGGTAAACTGCGCTGGTCGCTGTCGGCCGTACTGCTCATCTCCGTCATCATCGCATTCTTCGACAGGATGAACATAACCTATGCTATTCCCAAGATAGCTCAGGATTATGGCTGGACTGCAAAACAGGTAGGCACCTACGGGGGCCTTCTCATGAGCATCTTTTACGTGGCATACGGGTTTGCAAATATCTTTCTAAGTCCCCTTGGTGAAAAGTGGGGCCCGCGGAAAAGCCTTATGATCATAGTTGTATTATTCTCACTTTTCACTGCCATCCAGTCACCCCTGGGGCTTATACTGCCTGCCTTTATCGCCACAAGGGTTGGACTGGGCCTCTCTGAGGGGATTCACTTCCCCATGAACAATAGCATTACCAAGAAATGGTTTCCAACTCATGAGCGTTCAAGGGCAAACAGTATATGGATCAGCGGTTTGTTCCTTTCCATGATACTTGCCCCCTTCGTAGTAGTTCCC
>JAGYNX010000180.1 GCA_018399855.1 Spirochaetota bacterium | reverse complement strand
CAACGAGTTAAAACTGACAGGAAGAAGGGCAACAGCCGCGGAGCTTGAAGAGCATCATATAATTGTGAAATCATGTGCCGACGTTGATGAGTTGATGAAAGATTCAGTAGATTTCGCGAAAACATTTCAGAAAAAACGTGGTATATTCGGAGAACACAAGAAAAGACTGCATAAGCATATAGTGCAGACCATGGAGAGTGAAGATCCGGAATTTATTGAATCATTGTTTCTTTTCGTACAGGATTAAGAAAATTGAAATTCCGGTTTCTAAAGGGGGCACAATCCAGGATGAAAATCTGGATGTGCCTTTTTTATTTCTGGTATATACTGAGTGATGCAACCTATTAATGTCGATATTTTCACCGTTATTGTACTTGCAATTGCACCTGGCTTTTTCTGGTCATGGATATTTTGGATGCAGGTCAGGGGTAAAGGTCTCTCTGTAAAAATACACATATACCTTTTTTTAGCGGGTATGGCAATATTACCCCTTACAGCTGCCATTGAATATGTGTTACCATTCGGCCGAATGGTTACCATGACAATAATGGCACCATTAATCGAAGAATCCTGTAAGCTTCTGGTAATGTATATACTGGCAAGTCGCATGTTGAAACAACCTTCTGCGGTAAAGGGAGTTGGATACGCGGTTGCCACTGCCCTCGGATTTGCCACCGCCGAGAACATATACCTGGTTCTTTCTGCCTACCTTGTACCACAGATCATGCTTGGACAAAGTGACCCGGTGTTTGCCTTTGGTTTTGTGTGGAAGCTGTACATATTGCGATCACTCTTTACTTTACCATCACACGCCTTATGGGCATCATTCTGGGGGTACGCACTGGGCAGGGAACTTGTCTTAAACCGTGTAGTATTTGCCGCATGGTTGATGTCTGTGATTGTTCATGGCTTATTCAACCTGATGGTTCTGAATTTTCCACCTGGAGCCATCGTTATGCTGCTTGTGTTTATGATATTGTGGATAATTTTTTATGTACTTGTACAATAATCCTTTAAACTACTTGAAAAATATTATATAATACTTATCATTATGCGAAATTATTCATATTGGAAACGAATCCGCTCTTAATTGATATTCGCGGAATTTTTATGGAGGTAGAGTATGACAGCGGTGTATATAATAGCAGGCATACTGGCAGCAGTGTTACTTTTCCGGATGATAAAAATTGTTCCCGGAGATTCTATTTGTATAGTTGAAAAGAAATCGGTCTATCACAAAACATTACAGCCTGGTTTTCACGTAATAAGCCCCTTGTATTCACAGGCAAGAATTGTCCCTGTTGAAGAGAAATCCACGAATTTTAGCGGTGAGAAGATGAATACCAGTGAAGGTAATACCGTTGAAGCCGCTTCGACAGTGAATTATAAATTGTGGGATCCGTATAAACCGTTTTTCGAATTCGAAAACCTTGATGGAGAGGTGATGCAGCGGGCAAAAGATGAACTGAATAAAATCGTGGCTGCATATTCAATAGACGCAGCCTTTAATTCTCTTGGTGAAATCGAAGATACACTTCAGGACAGGATGAACAGCTTCGGCAAAAGTTATGGAATGGAATTCTCCAAGGTAGCGGTGAATCTGCATTAATTAGCCCTTTTTTCCATTTCTTTGCTCAGGTGTTCATTGCTTGTGCTCATCATTATTGTATGTGATGGCCAGTCCTTATAATTTTTAAAGTACTCTGTAGCCATTCCCAGCGCTTCATAGGATGGCAGGTACCGTGTTCTTCCATCTTCTGTTTTTATACGGACGGTGCCGGTTCGTATACAGAAGAGCATACCGTTCTTGATGAGACGGTCGAAAAGGTCCGCACGTTTAATTCCTGCTGCCTCGGCTTCACGAAGTATCTTGATCAATTTCTGGCAATAAAATTTAATATAGTATTTATCCCGGTCAATCACGTACATGGTAAGGTTTTTCCTGTCCAGATGATAGGGATAGAGATCATTGAAAATAAGAACCTTGCCGCTGCGAACATAATACTTGCCAACGAAGATGACAAACCTGAGCTTGATACTGTTCATGTAATAGTCTTCAATTATATTAAGGTGTTTTTTCCTCTTCCTTGCTTCGGTAGAAGATGAGGGAGGGGGGATGTTATTGTCCTTTGCGTCGATAATGTCATCCATGTCTTCACCTTTAGGAGGGCGTATGGCGCTATAGCCATATCTTTCGGCTACACCTGCGGGTATCCCTTTCTTAATCGAATATATCTTATACCAGTAGCGGATACCCGGTTCCGTATCCCGGTCAATATATTTACTTGTGGATATTTCATCCAGTTTCTTGTAGGGGCCATATTGATATGCTGAACGATATACATGATAGCCGGCACGCTTTTCTGAACAACTCCATGAAAGAATTACCCTGTCATAATATTCTCCCCTGGTTATATCCAGGTTGTACACGTAGGGAAGGATACCTGATAAGAAAAGATTCACCCTTCCCGCCAGGATCCGGCCCGTTTCGCCGGTTTCATTGAATGATTGTATGAGTTCATCTGTTTCGTATAAAAATTCACTGTTACCACGTGAATATAATTTTGTCTCTATTTTGAAAGCACCATTAACCTTCACTATCCTGCCCATAACCAAATGACTAACACCCAGGTTGGCGGCAATCTTGTTGTATGTATTTCTATAAGAAGCAGGAATGTTTTTGCGTGAGCTCAGTGGATATCCCACACCCTTTGTACGACTGATCGAGGTGGTGGATACAGAAGACTGTTGACCAAGGAAGCTCGTCATCGATCCAAGTAAGGCGGTTTGATATGACGCGGAAACACGGGTCAGTTTGAATGGCAGTACCGCTAAGGATGTGGTTTCCCTGGCAGAATTACTGTTGACAGTAGAAAGCAGTAGTATACACGCAGAGATGAGTAATAAAACCTTTTTCATTTTAATCCCCGGATTGTAGGTATAATAATAATTATGAGTTCACTGTACCATATTCAGTATATAGAAAATATAAAAATCATACAAGAAATATTAATATTTGGCTGGAGTAACCCAAAGCTGAAATAACCTGATACATGACCTGGAGTAATTGTACATGCTGAAAGTTGAGAACCTGTCAAAGAGTTACGGGGCAAGAACACTCTTTGAGGATATAAATTTTACCATAAATCCCGGCGAAAAAGTTGGCCTTACCGGCAGGAATGGTCATGGGAAAACCACGTTGTTTCGCATCCTCACTGGTGAAGAACAGCCTGACGAGGGAAGCATCACGATGCCGGGGTATTATCGTCTTGGATACGTGCAGCAGAACGTGGGATTCTCTAATGGAACGGTTCTTGAAGAGGTAATGCGTGGTTTACCTGAAGATGAAATGCACAGCCACTGGAAAGCCGAGAAGATTTTATCAGGGCTTGGCTTTACCGAGGCGGGGATGGGACAGAAACCGGAAATATTCTCAGGGGGATTCCAGGTGAGGATGCAGCTTGCCAGGGCCATCGTATCAGAACCGAACCTGTTATTGCTTGATGAACCCACAAACTACCTGGATATTACATCCATACGCTGGCTGGTTCGTTTCCTGAAAACATGGCCCTATGAGCTCATGCTTATTACCCATGACAGGCGTTTCATGGACAGCGTGATAAACCAGACCATTGGTATACACCGTCAGAAAGTGCGCAAGGTGGAGGGAAACACTGAAAAGTTATATACACAGCTTGCACTGGAAGAAGAGGTATACGAAAAGACACGGGTTAACGATGAACGAAAGAAAAAAGAAGTAGAGCAGTTTATAAACAGGTTCAGGGCAAAGGCCCGTCTTGCCAACATGGTGCAGTCCCGTATCAAGTCCCTTGAAAAAATGGAAAAAAGGGACAGGCTGGAAAAGATCAAGACACTGGATTTCGCCTTCAGGGAGAAACCTCATTCGGGAAAGTTTGTTATGACGGCAAACAATATTTCCTTCGGATATGAGCCAGACAAACCGGTAATTAAAGATTTCAGTATAAGTATTACCGCCCGTGACCGAATCTGCATCGTTGGCCCCAATGGGCGGGGAAAAACAACCCTGCTGAAACTTCTGGGTGAAAAGCTGCAGCCGCAGAGTGGAAGCATCGTCACACATCCGCAAATGGAGACCGGCTATTTTGAACAAACCAACATAAAAGAACTGGTGGACACGAGGACTGTCGAAGAAGAGATCCTATCCGCCGGTGGAGATATAGACCGTCAGCTGGCACGAAATATCTGCGGGGCAATGCTCTTTGAAAATGACGATGCGCTGAAAAAGATAGAAGTACTCTCAGGTGGAGAAAAGAGCAGGGTGATGATCGGTAAAATACTTGCCCATCCTGTAAACCTGTTACTTCTTGATGAACCCACCAATCACCTTGATATGGAATCAAGTGACGCCCTGCTTGCCGCAATAGATTCATTCGACGGGGCGGTGGTAATGGTTACCCATAACGAGATGTTTCTTGATGCACTTGCCGAAAGGCTTATTCTCTTCCAGGGAGAGAAGGTATCGGTTTTCGAAGGTGATTACGAGTCATTTCTTGATAAGATCGGCTGGGACGAGGAAGCCGATCAAA
>JAGYNX010000018.1 GCA_018399855.1 Spirochaetota bacterium | reverse complement strand
CCCTTCCCGGAAGTGAACCTACCCAGACCGTGGTGCTTGAAGGTGACGCCAGCTTCTACGCCGGCGAGAAACAGCTTGGCCGCTGGTACAGTGCCGTCAGTGGTTCAAGAACACGCCATGTGCCCTTAAAAATAAACGCGTATGCCGAGTACGCAAAAAGCTATCACCAGGTGAACACATTCGGCAAGGCACTGATCGATGACATGGAGTCATCCAATGTCACGGTAGATCTTTCAATGTCAGAGAAGGACTGGATACTTTCCTCTCCACCTTCATCGTTTAATCAAAATGACCGTGGTTTACTGCACTATCTCTTCTACCGTGATCCTGACAATCCCGATACACTGCATGGGCCTTCGTTTTCGGCACAAAGTGTACCTTATGAGGAAAAACCCGGGCCATATAATGTGGCAACAGGTCATATAAGCGATTCCATTCAATCAACCACATCACAGCGATCACTGGGTTTTAACTTTGAATTTGCCGGTACTAATTTTGTATCTGTCGCAACGAGGAATCTCTCTTCAGAACCGGTAGATTTGTCGGGATTACAGTACGTGGAGATATGGTACAGGGCCATTGAAGGCAGTGGAAATGTTAATTTGCAGCTTGATGTTGGGTCAATTGATGAAGATTCTGATGGAGACGGGGTTTTTGATACGGAGGATGAGAATAACAACGGTTTTCTTGATTACGATCCCCGGGCGGGTATCAATGAAGACCTGGGATACAGTTTTAACGGGAATAACCAGACCATAGTCGGCTCAGGCCCCAACCTGAGTACATCCACCAGGGGCAATGGTGTCCTTAACAGTGAAGATCTGGATGGTAACGGTGTTTTTGAAACCGGTTCCGAACGAATAGTGACCCTTCCCTCTGATATAACCAGTCCATCCGATGCAACAGGAATAACCGTTGATATGGGAGATCGCACCTGGAAAAAGGTTCGAATCTATATGAACCGGTCATCCGGAACCTATACTGCAGATGATGATGACATATTACGCCAGGTAAAAGCAGTCAGGTTTTTTCTGAGGAACAATACAGCCTCAACTGGAACACTGTACGTGGACAGCATTCGCTTTATTACCGCCAGGTGGCGTATCACAGAAATTGATACCTCTCCGCAGGAAGATCCTTCAAAGCTTGCGGTCACCCTCATCGACACCTACAACGATGAAGACTACCGAAACGAGTCATTCTTGTTTGCCAGGAAAGACCTTTACCAGTCCCTGTACGGTGACCGGGACGACGATGAATTGAAAAGCACACAGGAATCAGCACTGAAAGTTGAATATGCTTCCATAAACAGCGGCGTGATTACACGGAAGTTCGCCCGTCCCATGGATCTGCGTTTCTATAAAACCATGCACCTGTGGTGTAATTTCCGAAACGAGCCTGCTCCATCTGAAAGGTTGATTATCCGTGTTGGGTCTTCTGAGGACGATTACCTTGAATACAGCTACAGCATGACCCATAAGATGGTCTGGTCTGATATTTCCCTGAAGCTCAGGGACGATTCCTCGGCATCACTTTCTCCTGTCTCACAATCCGGCAAACCCGATCTAAAAAGGATACAGTATATCATGGTACGGGTAGACGGTGGAGGAGATACAACATCAGGAACTTTCTGGTTAAACGATATCTACGTGAGTGACCCGGTCACCCTGGAAGACAGTGCCCACTGGCTTGAAGGTGAAATAAAGATCACCCGTCCCCTGGCCCGCACAAAATCAGGTACCCCTATACTTTCCGATATCACGGTAAAATACATACACAAGGGTCATGGCAGAAATTTCAGCACGGTGGGGAAAACACTTGAAGATATTGAAGAAAACTACCAGCAGCTTTTTACCTCCGCCACAATTCTGCCCCACTGGAAAGCTTCAGTTGACCTGATCAATGAAAAGTCATATACCGAAAGCCTGAACCAGGACGTTGAAGAAGAAAAACGAGGGGATACCCGCAGAACCAGCATTTTCGCCAGGTCAGAATATACTCCGCCAGACAGCGGCATCCCCCATGTCATCGTGCTCTACCAGCAGGAAAACTATCGCAACAACAGGGACGAGGACATTTTATCATCTGATATTCAAACAGTCACCCGCAGGGACATATATACTCCTTCCATACAGGTGCGCCATACATCAGACGACTTTATCGGCGGTGTGCTCAATACTTCACTGCAGCTTGATACCTCCTTCAGGGACAACCTGGTAAAAAGAAATTCTGATGAGCTTTCCCGAAGTGTACTTTCAAGCTACATAAGTTTACGGGAAACAGAAAAGCGGCAGAAAGAGATGACCAGCGTAACCCTTGACTACCAGCATAAAAAGTTTTACCTGCGCCCCACCATTGACCTGTCCTCCCAGGAGGTAGTTAAGCTCTACGGTCGTGAAGACCTTCAGGATACCGGCATCTATGGAAATGTATCCGGCGACTATCACCTGCCTTTCATATACGGGAAAAACTTTAAATTCGTTGAAAGAAACAAAAAAACCTCTCTTGCACTGGGCCTCAAAGACCTGCCCCTTACCCGGCCTTCTGTGCGCTACGAGTTGTACTATAATGAGAACAGGTTTACTGATTATCTCGATTCAAGCCAGGTACGGCAGGCAGGGTATGACAGGTCAAAAAACGTACAAAGCTACCTGTCACAGTCATGGTCATTCCCCATATTACTGGACAACATTAATGCCCTTAATTTTATAAAGAATTGTACTATTTCATATTCACGATCCATGTTTCTACAGGAATCAGATGTGCCATACGAGGGGGAAAGCACCAGTTCATTTAACGAGAACTATGGACTCAGCAGGGTGTACAACACCCTCTCGAGGGCAGGGATGAATACCTGGCAATACCCCCCATGGCATTTTTTCACCGGCAGGGACACCGCGGCCAATGGCAGGGATTACGTAGATACCAATCTCAACAACACTATCATGGTGGATGATTCTACCGTGGCCCCGGACTATACCAACAGGCTGCGTCTCATTGATAATGCGTCTGTCAATACATCCATGGACTTTCAGATGATAACCCTCACCACCTCTGGTGGTATCAACCAGGTTTCCGAGCGACAGAGCATACAAACCGCCCCCCAGCAGGTTGTCAGCCTGAACGCGCAAAGCGGTCTGTCTTTTGATCTTATGCGTATCTTTTCTTTCAGCTTTTTCCGACCCAACAGGCCGGACATACCCTATCACGCGGCAACCACCACCATTGATTATACTTTCAGCCGAAACATGCTCATCACCTCAAACACAAGGGAGGACAGCCATCTTCCTCAATATGCAATTACCTTCAAGTGGGACAGGTCAAGTATAGCCGCCCGTTTCGGAATTGATTACCGGGTACGGAAGTTTTATGAATACATCCCCCTTGATGGTGACAGGCGAAATTCATCTGATGATATTTACGTTGAAAACATGACCAATACTGAATATTTCAAGAATGTTGACAGGGGATATACCATGTCCCTGTTGTACGAAACCGATATTACATGGCTGTATGATTTTTTAAGCAAATGGTACGATTTAATAGCCCGGCCGATTTTCAGAACAGAATATTCCCTTATTCTTAACCGCTATAATTATACGTATACCACCTCACCTGAGCCCTACGATCAGCACATGTTATCAGCAGAAATCACTCTTGACCTACATAAAAACCTTCAGGGTGGATTGAGTTCAAGAGGGGTGCTTGAGCGCTATAGAAACCGGGATACCGGTGGCATCAACCGTGAAATCATTTCATACGAGATTGGGGTTCATCTTTCATTGATATTCTAGCAAGGGGTCACTTGAACAGGCTTCTGAGTCGAGCCCTGAACCTGTGGTAAAAACTTTTCAATTCAACCAGGTGTATCATGTCCCTTTTCTTTTTCAGGGCTTCAATAGTAGTCATATGTACAACATCCCACAGCTTATCCATGTCGGGGCAAAAAGAGAAATAATCAAGGTTCACCTGGTAGGCCCCCTTGTACCGTCGGCCACCTCCATCAGAGGTTATCTCTTTTATAAGGTAATCCAGGTCAAAATCTTCCTCGTTTGTTCTGAAAGAGGCATCAAGCTGCAACTTGTTGTGGCTATTTTTGAATACAAGGGCAAATACCACTACCATTTCCACATCATTGTTCTTCAGTAAAAAATCGGCGATAATTGCAATACTGTCCCTGTTATTCTCTTCCACATACCCAACACCCGCCATAATCCAGTCCCTGTAACATACCTGGCTGCTCACCGCCTTTCTCAGCAGACGCACTGTTTCCCCGGACAGGGGCACGTCCATGATACTGGTAAGCAGGCTGCTGTCAGAATACGCGGCAAGAAAATCAAGTGCGTCATAATCCAGTTTCGAAGCGTGTGTATAATTGTCCGTATCGTTTTGAATGCCGAAGACAAGTGCCGTAGCCAGGCGCTTCATCACCTCTTCATCGAAAGCAGTCTGTAATTCTTTAACCATGTGTGCCAGCACCGTACTTGTTGAACCAACATCACTTGAGAGAAACTTGAGTTGTACCTCAACATCATTATCTGCTTCTACATGATGATCGATATGAATAAGGCAGGGTATCTTACCTGAAAGATCCTGCACCCTGGCAGTCTGATAATCCAATACTGCATACCCGTCAAACTTCGACAGGGGGGGGAGCGATTTCCAGACATCAAAGTGAATACCGATCTTTTCCATGAGCTCCCGGTTCTGTGGCAGGGAGGGTCCACTCATAGCCGCGATCACCCCTTCACAACCATACCTGCGGGCTAACTGCTGCAGGGCAAATGAAGACGCTATCGCGTCCGGGTCTGGTGACCCCTGTATGTAAATTAACAAATTTGAATTCTGCTTTAAGATATCTTCTAATTTTTTTGCCAGGTCACCGAATGCCATATCAATCCAGCCTGAATACTACAAGGCTTACATCTTCCGGAATTGGCCGTTCATCAACAAAATTCCGAAGGTCTGACACAATTTTTCTTACAAGGATTGCCGGTGATTCTTCCTTGTTAATACGGATAATATCCTTGATGCGGCCAACCGAATAGCTCATACCCTCAGCATTTGTAGCAGTATTAAATCCATTTGAAAAGAGAAAACCGATAGTAGATGAACCAGCCTTGTAGGTTCGGGACTCGTAGATGAAATCACGCTCGATACCAAGGGGCACACCCTTGGTATCCAGTTCAATATAATTGTCCTTCTGTCCATCAAAGAGTATCAGGGGTGAAAATGCAGCATTGACATACTTGATTTCCCTTGTGGGTGCGTGAAAAACGATACAATTCGCGTTCGCGTACATTTCTGAATATTGCGAAGTGGACACAACCCAGTTCATCATGTGCAGAATTTTTTCAGGGGAATCATACCCTGCTGAAATAGAATGGAATGCCGAGTACAGTTGCAGTCCCAGCAGTGAAGATTCAACACCCGCGTCTGTTGTATCCGCCATGATTAACGCCATCATATCAGGACTCAATTCAACAGCATCATAATAATCACCACCGTATGAAGAATTATCCATATAAAAGGAACTTATTCTGACTCCCCGTATCCTGGGAAGTACGGTGGGGATGATCCTCTTTTTTATCGCCCTCACAACCATGCGATCATGTACATCCACCTGTTCGGTTTTAACACTTTCAATCTGAAGGGCGTTTGAAAGGGTATTGCCAAGCTGTATCCTGTATAAATCCAGAACTGACAGCAGGTTGTATGAATATGGTTTTCCTGAAATGAGATGACCCAGGCATAAGATGGCAACTAAATCGTTTTCCTGGTTGTAACAGGGTATTAAGACATGTATACCGTTCTGCCTCATTAAATCCAGGGCGCTGCTCCGGTACTCAAGTAAACCACTGTCAGTATAAAGAATCGAACGATCAATAATTTTTCGCCTGTGGGTCAACAGCTCAGGAAGAATGTCCCCTTCTCCAATTTTTCTAAGTGTAAATGACTCACCGTAACTATGACTGAAAATGTATCCCCTCGCGTCTTCATTATACAGGTACAATGCCGCGCTCTCGATCCCGAATGTATCACACAGCCGGTCAATCGTAACGGTAAAAAAGGCATCCCAGTACGACTGCTCCTCCGATATTTCAGATATCTGTGAAAACTCCTGTATAAGCATGTTAAAATTTCGTTCAAGTCGTATGTAATCCCTTCGAAAAAAGGAAATAATACGCGGATGAATCACCCTGAAAAATATAAAGAAATAGGCAAATACAGCAAGGGCCACCCCAAGTGATGGCAGACTTTCCCCTCTTCCGGATATCATTGAAGCTGCTTCCAGGATCATATAGGCAGGAACAAGCAGAAAAATGATCGTTAATGCCCATGCCCCAATCAGCAAGTAATATCCTTTGAAGTCAATAATACGTTCATCCGAAGTTGCGTACAGGTTTATTACATTGAGTATAATGGCAGCAACAGGGATACCTAAAGCATGGTATTGAAAATTATTGAAGACGTAAGGCATTAAAAGAAATGTTACAACGATACATAATGCCCCCACGTGATTTCCCATAAACTTGTAGAAAAGCTGGTACCGAAAAGATTCGTTTTCAAGAACCCTGGTTTTCCACAGTATATTCAGGAATGTTCCGAGAATATAAAATCCAAAAGCCATCAGGTACACGTAGAAGTATTCACCATACTGAAAGGCAACCACTTCCCCGTATGTCACCCCTGAAACCACGTAATCGGTTACCAGGGTAATGCCGGCCACAGGAAGTCCGGGCAGCACACTCAAGAAAATACCCCAGGCAGGGGTTTGCTTTTCCCATCGGGGAAAAATCTGGGTATAATGGAAAAAAAGCTGGTTAATAAGTATGATCAACGCAAAATATATTCGCACATACAGTATAAGGTCATCTGAATTCGGGAACACAAGCTGCAGCAGCAGACTAATGAGCATACCAAGGGTAGCCAGGGCTACCAGGCTGTATACCCTGTTTACCGCAAATTTGAAACGTGTGAATACGTTAATACCCAGTACATATAACGTATATATAATAGCTATAACAGTTACCGTAATTTTAAGATAAAACAATGCTGTTTCCCCGCTTTTTATCTTTTTTTATTTATATCGCCATGAACAAAACATTATGATTTTCCTGAAGTATTGTCTAAAATCATGAATGAAATTTCAAGCGAAATATCTTTATTACCGGTTACGCTCAGCCTGTCAACATAAACACATCATTAGAATTTTAGTTCTTGACATATAAAAGGGCCAATAATAAATTTGGCTCGCTTATTCTGGAATAATGCAATCACATGTTAAGCGAAATCAAAGCACACGCCAAAATCAACCTTCATCTCAACGTATTGAACCGGCGAGAGGATAGCTATCATAACATTATATCGATAATGGCGTGTGTAACATTTTCTGATCTTTTAAAACTGATGGAAGTCCGCCTGGACAACCGTGCAGATGGCCCGGTGTCAATACTCATTGAGCCGGATAGCGGTCTTCATGATGAGATATTGAAGGATATGTCTCTAGAAGAGAACCTGGTATACAAGGCAGCAGCCCTGTACCTGCATAAGGCAAAAATGTCCGGAACCGTGATTTTCAGCCTCACCAAGAATATTCCTGCAGGTGCGGGCCTTGGTGGAGGAAGCAGTGATGCCGCCGCGGCCCTGCGTTTACTGAATAATCACCTTGATCTTTTTGACGAATCCCAACTGCATACCATGGCAGCATCACTTGGAGCAGATGTTCCATTCTGCCTGCAGGGAGGTGCCGCCCTTGTAGAAAAAACCGGTGAAAAGCTCACTTCACTTTCTACACCGTCATTTCAAGGCTATGTTCTGCTGGCATGTCCCGGAATTCACGTACACACCGGAGAGGCATATTCTGCACTGAACCGTGATAACAGTTTCCCGGCACATAAAGCAGAATCTATCCGTAATCGGCTTCGTGTTCTCTGGGACGAGGGTAATCTTGAAAGCCTGGCACAGGTACTTGCCAACGATTTCGAGGAATTTGTGCTTACAGCCCATCCCCGTGTAAAGGATATCTTTGAACAGCTAGCAGGCACTGATCCCATTATTACCCGTATGACCGGAAGCGGATCTACCCTTTTTGCCCTGTACCATACAGAGGCACAGGCCCGTTCAGCAAAGGACTTTCTTTCAGGTAAGGTTGCGGATATTTTCATCACACAATTCTGTGACTAAGGATAACCAGAGCTATACTATACTTATCAAATATATCATAACGATTTTGGTATTTAATACTATTGAGGCGTAGCCAAGTGGTAAGGCACCGGGTTTTGGTCTCGGCACTCCCAGGTTCGAATCCTGGCGCCTCAGATATACTCAATTATATTAAACATTAAAGTGGAGAAACGACTATCAGCACACAGAAGGCAATAATTCTTGCGGCCGGGAAAGGAGTACGGATGAAATCCAGTCTCCCCAAGGTTCTGCATCCTCTCTCGGGGAAGCCTCTTATACAGCATGTTCTTGATAATATAAAAGAGGCGGGCATCAGCGAGATGGTGGTTGTGATCGGTTACGAGGGATCACAGGTACAACAAGCCGTAGGGAATACCGTCACCTGTGTATGGCAGCATGAACAGCTTGGCACGGGCCACGCGGTAATGCAGGCCCGGTCCGCATTAAAGGATTATGATGAGAACGTGCTTGTTGCATGCGGCGATGTGCCGCTGATACGACCAGGCACTTTTCGCGCCCTGGTTGAAACTGCCGATGATCCTTCAGTGGGGGCGGTGGTTCTTACCATGGTAGTTGATGATCCAACGGGTTATGGCCGAATAGTGAGGAATGATTCAGGATATCTCAGCCGTATCGTGGAACATAAAGACGCATCTAAAGATATTCGATCAATTAATGAAGTGAATACAGGCACTTACGTGTTTAATGCGCAGGACCTTTTTAATGGTCTTGCGAATATAAATACTGATAACGCCCAGGGAGAGTATTACCTGCCCGACGCGCTGCAGTATATACGTAATAACAGGCAGAAAGTAGCATTGGTGACCCTTGAGGACCCAGTGGAAGGAAGCGGCATAAACTCACGGGAAGATCTTGAATACCTTGAGAGCATCATTCAAACGTAATCATTTCGTGAAGAAGGTAACTGTTTAATGAATATACCCATGAAATTATTTTCAGGATCGTCAAACAGGGTTCTTGCGCAGGAAATCGCAGAATACCTGGGTATTGAGCTGTCTGAAACGGAGCTTCGTAAATTCAAGGATGGTGAAATATCCATCAAGATCGGTGAAAATGTACGTGGTGTTGATACCTTTATCGTACAATCAACAAGTTTTCCCGCGAACGATAACCTGATGGAGCTGCTTCTTATGGTTGATGCCGCCATGCGGGCTTCGGCACAGCGGATAACCATCGTAATACCCTATTATGGATACGCACGACAGGACAGAAAAGTTGAGCCGCGGGTACCCATTTCAGCAAAGGTGGTGGCAAACCTGCTGCAATCTGTGGGGGTGGACAGGGTACTTACCATGGAGCTGCATTCAGACCAGATACAGGGCTTTTTTGACATACCCGTGGACAATCTCTTCGGTTCACCACTGATGATCGATTACCTGAAATCATTGAACCTGCATGAGCCCACTGTAGTATCACCTGATACGGGTGGTACCGAGAGGGCCCGGTTCCTGGCAAAAAATCTGAACGCGGAGCTGGCCATCGTTGACAAGCGGCGCCCGGTTGCCAACGAATCAGAGGTTATGAATGTTATTGGCGAGGTAAACGTAAAGGGTCATGACTGCATCCTCATCGATGATATGATTGATACCGCCGGTTCCATTACAGGTGCAGCAAGGGCATTGCGTGATCTCAATGCAAGAGATATATACTGCGTATCCACACACGCGGTTCTTTCTGATACAGCATCTGAACGATTGAAAAAAGCAGACTTCAAGGAAATCGTTGTCACAAATACTATCGCAATTCCTGAAGAGAAAGTTTTACCGAATATGACCATTTTATCCATGGCACCGCTCTTCGGAGAGGCTATTCGTAGAATTCATAACGGTGAATCTGTAAGTTCGTTGTTTATTAAAAGTTTTGACAATTAAACATATTTAGCGTATACTAAAGTGAAGCAAGAGAGGACACTATGCAGAGTAACACATTGACAGTTATGCCGAGAACTGAATTCGGCAAAAATGCCAGTCATCGATTAAGAAAGGCAGGTTTTATACCATCCGTAGTATATTCACATGGTGAAGCGGAATCAATCAAGATACCAACACGGGATTTTAATAACCTGTTTAAAGGGTATATCACCGAAAGTGTGCTGATAGATCTTGTCTTCCCGGATGATCCCGGCAAAAAAGTAAAAGCATTTGTCAAAGATTATCAGAGGAATCCAGTAAATGAAGACGTCCTTCACGTTGACTTTTACAAGATTACCGCCGGTGAAGCAATTCAGACATCCGTACACCTTGAATTTGTCGGTTCTGCGGCAGGTGAAAGGATGGGTGGAGTTCTCGAGGTTATTGAACGAGAGCTGTCAATAGAGGTGCTTCCCGTTGATATGCCAGAAAAGATTGAAATAGATGTAACAAATCTGGAAATTGGCGACTCAATATATGTACGTGATCTTGAAGCAAAGGATTCTTTAACCTTTCTGGTAAGTGAAGATCAGGTTATTGTTACCTGTGTTGCACCGCACATGCCGTCTGAAGAAGAAGAAGCAGAAGAACTTGCAGAAGGCGAAGAAGCTGCTGAAACGGCTGAAGCTGGCGAAGGTGCCGCAGAAAGCGATGCAGAAGAGAAGGAGTAACGGCAGTACTACCTGCCGTACTCCTCTAAAAATATGAAAAAGGGGTGATGTTTCTTTGAAACTCATTGTAGGCTTTGGAAATCCAGGAGAGGAATACTTTAACAACCGTCAGAATATCGGCTTTAAGGTAGTCGATATTCTCGGCAACAACGAAAACATTGATATACGGGTAAAAAAGAAAAAGTCTCTCATCGGACGGGGAACAATTGATGGAGAAGAGGTAGTTCTGCTTAAACCGCAGACATTCGTCAATCTTATCGGCGAATCAGTATTGTATATTGCGTCTTTTCTACGAATCAATGTAAAAGATATTATCTGCGTTCTTGAAGACCCTTCATTACCCGTAGGCGATGTTCGAATAGACACCATCTATTCAAAGTTGACACATCCTGGTATCCTGTCCATGACACGGGCATTGAAATCTGACCGGTTTGCCAAGGTGCGTATCGGTGTGGGGCAGCCCGAAGAAGGAAAAACCATGGAAGAACACCTCCTGAAAGACTTTCCCATGGAGGAAAACCTCATATTAATCGATGTACTCAACAAGTCGGAAGATGTAGTACGCATGCTCATCACGCATCCAACCGAAGAAGTTCAGGAGAAATTTAATCCTGAAGGCGCGCCAAAAGTCAAGAAGCGACAGGTTCGCAAAATCAGAATTCGTCGATAATATATTTCTTTCAGGACAGAAGCCATTCCGCGGTGTATCACGATAGAATATTTCACCGGTATCGTGGTGTCGATGGAAGTGGCTCATTATTCGATAAAAATCTCCATTTATTAACCGATACTAGTAATATGAATATTAAGCTGAATACAACCAGCATCATCCTGGCCGTATTCCTGTTTGCGTATGGGTCGATCTCATATTCGCAGGATGCATCAACTGGTTACAGGCAATTGATGA
The DNA here is from genome assembly GCA_018399855.1 of Spirochaetota bacterium. Classification (GTDB taxonomy): domain Bacteria; phylum Spirochaetota; class UBA4802; order UBA4802; family UB4802; genus M55B154. Next base: position 3,953 of record JAGYNX010000018.1, on the reverse strand, counting down.
AAAATAGCCAGTACCAGGAAGCCCTGGATCAACTGGAGCAAACCCTTCAAACAGCATATGCCGACAGGGTTCTGGATAAACGAATACCAACTGATTTCATATCCGTTCGACAAACAGAAAAGAATATCGACCTCGAAAAACTATTCACCCTGCGAAAGGCAGAACCTTTTTTTATCGAGGAAAACCCCGAACTATTCGCCCTTCATTATAATGCCGGGATTTGTGCCCGAAAACTGAATGAGCATGACAGGGCGTTAAATCACTTATCCCAGTCTCTCAGGTACCGAACACTCAAGCCTGAAGAAGACCACGGTGTGTACTACCAGATATCCCAGACATATAAAGAAACAGGGGACACAAGGGCCTATCATGCCGCCCTTGAAACAGCATATGAACTTCAGCCTGAAAATTACAAGTATTCACTGGAACTTGGTCGTTCACTTGCAGGAACAGGTTATAAAAAAAGGGCCATATATCATCTACAACGCTATGTAGAATCCATGGACACAGCACTTGATGACAACAGTATTTATCTTACACTGGCCAATTTAAATAGTGAGCTGGGCAAATACCTTGAAACCGTAAAATATTACGAAAAATACCTGGCAGCACAACCAAATGATCACCACATTCATTTCGCACTGGGAACCCTTTGCTATACCCGAACCGGTAATCATCAGCTGGCCCTGAAATCTTTCGATACAGCCCTTGCGCTATTACCTGAAGATGATATATATCGTCGTGCGAAATCTCTTGAATACAGCGGCGATATTTATACAAGTGATCTCAAGTTCAAAAAAGCCATCAGTTACTACATGCGTACATTCAACTACCAGGAAAAGTTGAGAAAAGACATATCCAGGCATGAATCAGAAATAACCCAATTAAAGAAAAAAATAAACTCAATAAAAGCTTCTTTACTGAAAAACCGTAATTACAATGCGTATAACGATTACGAATACGCAGAAGAAGAACTAGCAAAAAAACAACTGTCATTACGGTTGAAACAGCATGAACTGGAAAAGCTGAACCCGGGTAAGGTTCTCTGGAATATGGCTGATGCTCATGAGCACCTTGGACAACTGGATGATGCCCTCAGGTGGTACCGTAAAGCACTTGACATGGCATATCGTCCCCGTGAAGCTCGCGTAAAAATATCAAAATTACAGTTGAAAATTCAACGCGGGTATTGAATATTGCTACCATTTACTGCTTGTTGATTGGCAGTGAATAATTTTTTAACAGAGGTATTACATGGCTGGACATTCCAAGTGGGCAAATATAAAGCATCGCAAGGCATCACAGGACGCGAAAAAGGGAAAAATCTTTACAAAACTTATACGTGAGATAACCGTCTCGGCCCGTGAAGGTGGGGATGATCTTAACTCTAATTCACGTCTTCGAACCGCGGTGAACAAGGCACGTGAGAACAACATGCCCAACGATAATATTGAGCGTGCCATTAAGAAAGGTACCGGCGCACTTGACGGTTCAACCTACGAAGAAACCCGTTATGAAGGATACGGACCGGGTGGTGTTGCCATAATGGTTGACGTGTTAACTGATAATAAAAATCGAACCATGCCTGAAATACGAACCATATTTTCCAAGAACAACGGTAACCTGGGAGAAAACGGTTGTGTGTCATATCTTTTTGACAGGAAGGGCATCATAATCATTGATGGTTCAGACTATAATGAAGACGACATTATGGAAAACCTGCTCGAATATGATATTGAGGATATCAAAACAGAGGACAGCAACATTACAGTATCCATGCCTCCCGAATCATTCAATGATGTTCTGGACGCTATAAAGAAAATCAAGTATCCTGTTATATATAATGATATCACCTTTGTACCGCAAACAAACGTTCCCCTTGATGAACAAAAAGCACGGCAGTGCATGAAACTAGTTGATCTTCTTGATGAACATGATGATGTGCAGAACGTGTATTCTAATTATGACATATCTGACGAGGTCATGACGAAGTTAAGCGAGGAGCAGTGAGCATTCTGGGCATAGATCCTGGTTTTGGCAGATGCGGGTGGGGAGTTATCGGCAACGAAATGGAAGTGCTCGCATACGGGGTCATAGAAACGTCCCCCTCAATGCCTATTGAAGACAGGCTGCTTGAAATACATCAATTCCTGTCAGCAATAATTATGAAACACCAGCCATCATCATGTGGTATTGAAAAGCTGTACGTGTCCCGAAATACAAAGACCATCATCAACGTGGCTCAATCACTTGGTGTTATACTACTGACACTGCGCCTTGAATCCATTCCTTTTGCCGAATATACCCCAACCCAGGTAAAACTGGCCTTGACAGGATATGGCCATGCACCCAAAGAGCAGATGCAAACAATGGTAAAGAGAATACTTGGTCTGCAGTCGCTGCCACAACCTGATGATGCAGCCGATGCGCTGGCCATCGCCCTGTGTCATTCACTGTCAAGTAATCGTCAAAAGACAATTTTACGGAGTGTAAAAAAAGGTTTATGATTTCACGTTTACGGGGAACGGTAACAGATATACGGCCCACAGAGATGATTATGGACGTGCACGGAGTTGGATATCATCTTCACATTCCATTTTCAACATATGAAGCCGTTAACGTAACTTCTGATGAAGTGATACTTCATGTATATACCCATGTTCGTGAAGACCAGATACGGCTTTTTGGTTTTGCAACACCAGAGGAACGGAAATTGTTTATCCTCCTTATTCAGATAGCAGGTGTAGGCCCTTCCATGGCACTGTCAATACTTTCAGGAATAACGATAGGAGAGCTTATTGAATCAGTTCACCTGAACAAGGTTGACCGGCTTCTTAAAATTCCCGGTATTGGTAAAAGTAAGGGTGAAAAGTTACTTTTTGAAATGAATAGAAAGATCAAGCAGCTTGAATCACTTTCACCGGGCTATATCGCCCCCGCGTCAGCGAAAACCGAAGCTGTTGAAGCATTAACATCCCTGGGATTCGAAGAGAAGAAGGTGATTCCCATCATTGACGAAATTCTTGCCACCCAGCCAACCCCGGGAATAGAATTGCTGGTGAAAACGGCATTAAAGCATCTATCCTCCTGACATCATATTACCATTCAGCAGCTCACTTATTGTACAATATTATACCATACTGCACCTTCAGCAATGTCTTATTGGTCATCATCTGGCGTATCTCGGAAGCCATATCAAGATCTCGAATACCACTTTCCGCTGCCTGCAGGTTTATGTAATAATACTGCTTTCCCTGTATTCGCATCTTCAGAATATTGTCCTGCGCCCCAAGCCTTGAACGCATTTTCCTGATACGATTCATTGCGTTATCTATTGTTTCAATCGCTTCACCGGGATTGTTCACTACATTCACTTTTTCTACTCCCAGTTCTTCTGCAGTCAGGTCAGGAATGACCTTTTTGGTATTGAACGTCGCAAACCTGGCATTATGATCAATGGCGTCTTTCATCATATCGATCTCTGACTGCACAAGCTCCCTGTCATCCCTGTTAAGAATACCCCCCGATGCCCGCAGCACAAGCTGACGCATCCTCATAAGAATAGTTGAATCCTGTTTGATTGTAGATTCCACGAACTTCATGTAGTTACGAAGATCTTCTTCGTTCACCGACTGCTGTTTTACCTGCTGAAGCACAGCCTTCATCTTCTCGGCTACGGCAAAGCCCGCCGGATCATCCGAAGGATTGACAATGCGCAGCCCGGATGCGAGCTTTTGAATATTCTTTCTTACTTCCATATTCATAAAATGCTGCCTGTTTACTACAAAATAATCACTACCCCTGCCGTAAATCATCACATTGCTGGCATCGGGCATAATCATATAGGATAACTCTCTGGCATCACTAATTGTGTTCAGATCAGCAACTAATACGGTCACCATCAGAATACACCGAATTATCCATTGTATTGAAAGATTGTGTTGCATTCATAT
>JAGYNX010000179.1 GCA_018399855.1 Spirochaetota bacterium | reverse complement strand
AATTTTAATAAAACGTGTTTTCATGAGTATTTGGATATTATATCAACAATTTCATCATTAAGTAGCTCATCAAAATGAATTGCCAGGTATGTATCACCTTTAACCCTTCTGTGGGCATACACTTTTGCCAGTTCAGTAGGGTTGTTCTTTAATAGTCCAGTTCTGACAATTATGCCGGTAACCGGTTCTTTCACTTTTCTTGTTGGAAGGTTTACCCGCACAGGAATGTTAATACTTACCCGTGAATTGGTTACCAGGAAAATACCACTTCTGCTTATATTGAGTAGTATTCCCTTTGCTTTAAATGGCTTTGCCGTATTAATGTCAATCTCGCTAGGATCACCTTCGAAATATTCAAAGCGAACTTTTTCTGTACATTCTTTCCGCTGATATTGTCTTTTGTTTTCCATTTATAGCTGTTCCCCGATCTATTTATGTTCCTGTGCAAGGAAGGAAAGAGTTTAAATATCTCTAATCACTATACATGTCGGAGATTCTGTGTCAAGAATTGTTTTTTTGTGGTAATGAATAAAAAAAACATGGCGTGATTATATGCACAATGCGTTATTTTTGGGTAACCATGCTGGCTGGTATACACCGAATGTTAACAACATGTAAAATTATTCAGGTATTTGCCTTCGAACCGGAAAATATTGATTACATGATTCATTCAGTCCCTTACATATTATGTCTCAGAAGGGTGTGTCTTGTTATGCAACCCCATATATTATTCTGTACTATACTGCAAAGGGATCTATGATGAAAGATAAAAATACACGATTTATATTTGTGACCGGGGGTGTGTGTTCTTCCCTGGGTAAAGGGATATCAACAGCCTCTCTGGGGCTTCTCCTTGAAGGTCATGGTTATTCAGTTTCCATCATTAAAATGGATCCTTACATAAACATCGATCCCGGCACCATGAGTCCTTATCAGCATGGTGAAGTATATGTTACTGAAGACGGGGCGGAGACCGACCTTGACCTGGGATACTATGAGCGATTCACAAACGCAAGACTGAGCCGAAAGAATTCAATCAGCACGGGACAGATCTACTATAACGTGATACAGCGTGAACGTAGAGGTGATTACCTTGGACGTACCGTGCAGGTGATTCCCCATATAACCAATGAGATCAAAAAACGGATCTATGATGTTGCTAATGATGGTGATGAAATTGACTTTGTTATGGTTGAGATTGGCGGTACGGTGGGTGACATCGAGTCCATACCCTTCCTTGAGACTATTCGCCAGATACGACAGGAACTGGGTAGAAAAAGAGTACTCAATGCGCATCTTACCCTTGTCCCGACGATTGCAGTGGCGGGAGAACAAAAAACCAAGCCCACCCAGCATTCGGTAAAAGAATTGATGGAACTGGGGATACTTCCTGATATACTGTTATGCCGTACTTCCCGTCCCCTTGCTGAAGAGTTGAAAAGTAAGATCGCACTTTTTTGTAACGTTTCAGAACAAAATGTAATATCAGCGGTGGACATTAAAAGTTCAATATATGAAATTCCGTATATGCTGCATGAAAACAAGTATGATACTGTTGTGCTTGAACACTTCGGATTAGAGGTGAATCCACTGAAAATACCGGAATGGGATTCTTTTTGCAAAAGTATAAATAACCTGAAGCATAAGGTTCGTATCGCTGTTGTTGGAAAATATATCTCACTGCAGGATGCCTACAGGTCAATTTACGAAGCGTTACTTCACGGTGCGGCTTCTAATTTCGCGGAACTGGAGATAGTGAAAATCGATTCAGAAGATATTGAAAAAAAATCAAAAAACATAAAAAATATCTTTCAGAAAGTGGATGGAATTCTTATACCGGGAGGATTCGGTACAAGAGGTATTGAGGGTAAAATCGCGGCTGTTGAGTATGCCAGGAAGCAGGGGATACCCCTTTTCGGTATATGCCTGGGACTTCATTGCGCGGTTATCGAATATGCCCGAAATGTATGCGGTTTGAAGAATGCCAATTCATCCGAATTTGATCCGCATGGTGAAAACCCGGTGATCTCTCTTCTGGAAGAACAGGAGATAGTTGATAAAATGGGAGGCACCATGCGCCTGGGTGCATATCTCTGTGAATTCGAGGAAGGCAGTCGAATAAAAAAAATATACGGTGAAGATTCCGCAATGGAACGCCATCGCCACCGGTTCGAATTTACCCTGAAGTACAAAGACCTCTTCGAGTCAAAGGGGTTGACTTTTTCTGGTATTCATCCTGAAAACAGGCTTGTCGAAACTATTGAAATAAAGGATCATCCATGGTTTATATGTACCCAGTTTCATCCTGAATTTAAATCCAAACCTACACGTCCACATCCCCTTTTCAGAGATTTTATCAGGGCTTCTATAGCGGGCTCGGTAAACTGAAAAATTCTACGCATCCTGCTGCTGTTATGCAGAAATAATATTGATAAGATTGCCCCCGGATTGTATATTGATAAAGCAGTTGCGTCATAAAAATCGGTTGCGTAGTATGTCCATATTATGTATTGTAACATGAATCCGGTAAAGGGAGACAGCATCTGAGGAACTTATGGCAGTATCTTTAAAGCTGGGGATCAAGCAAAGTCAACGATTAAATCTTACGCAGTCCCTGCGTCAGTCGATAGAAATACTTCAGTTATCTTCAATTGAGCTCGCCGAGATCATTTCAGAGGAGTTACAGCAAAACCCGGTTCTCGAAGAAGAAGGAAGTTCCACTGTACCTTCAGTAGCCGATGCTGACGGGGCCGTGGCCAGCGCCAACAAAGAGCTGAGTGGTGATGAGTCAACGAACCGTCAACGAGAGGATCACCTTCTGCAATACGAGGACTCCAGCGACAGTGGACTGACATCATATTACGATGATGAAAGAAAGAGCAAATTCCTGGAAAATGCCGTAGCCCAGGAAGAATCACTGCAGCAGCACCTGCTTGCACAGGCACACGAGCATCCAATTGATGATAAGGACATGCCCCTTTATGAAAGTATCATCACCGCCATAGATGAAAGAGGGTTTGTCAACAACACCCCGGCCGAAATAGCTGTACATAACGATGTTTCTGAGGACAGGGTATTACACGTGCTGAAAATTATTCAGCTTTTTGAACCCGTTGGCTGTGGTGTATTCAGTGTGCAGGAGAGCCTGCTTGTACAGGCGAGGCAACAGTATCCAGAAGATACACTGCTTCACTCTATACTCGAAAATTATTTCAAAGAACTTGAAAACCTTAGATATGATGAAATAGCAAAAAAACTGCGAATTACCATCAAGGACGTAGTAGAACGAAGTAACCTGATCCAGAATCTTGACCCTTTTCCTGGACAACGCTATTCTTCAGAAAAAATTACCTACATCATACCCGAAGTTGATGTTCAGTATATTGATGGTGAAATTATCATTACCCTCAATGACGACTGGGTGCCGTCTATACGGATAAATTCGTATTACCTGAATATGATGAAGAAAAAAAATATTGAAAAAAAACTAAAAGATTATATTCAGGATAAAATGCAGTCCGCACGTTATCTTATAAAGAACGTCAGCAGCCGCAGGGACACCATACTCAGGGTTGTCAGGGCAATAATGGAGCATCAGAAGGATTTTCTGATCAGCGGACCGGGTAATCTTAACCCCCTTACCCACGCGGTCATTGCCGAAGAGGTTGGCCTGCACGAATCAACGGTCAGCCGGACAACAACCGGTAAATATGTTCAGACTCCCTGGGGGGTGTTTGAATTGAAGTATTTTTTCGTGAGCAGGATACACTCGCAATCAAGTACGGATTATTCATCAGACAGGGTGATGAGTCTTATAAAAGACATCGTGGCGCAGGAAAAGCCGGATAAGCCTTACAGTGATGAAGACATTCTTTACAGGCTTGAGAAAGCGGGGGTAAAAATCGCAAGAAGAACCATCGCGAAATATCGTGATATCCTGGAGATTCCATCATCAGGGAAAAGAAAAAAATTAAATATGATAAAAGCAGAGGGTGACAAATGAACATTACAATTACAGGTCGACATATGGATGTTTCAGACAGTATCAAGGAATACGCAACAAAAAAAATCCAGAAACTTGAGAAGTATTTTCATCAACTCATAGACGCCAACCTGATTATGTTCATAATAAAGCAGGATCATTTCGTAGAGTTACTGGTCAACGGTGACGGTGTGCAGTTCTTTGCCTCGGAAAAAGCGGGAGACATGTATTCTTCCATTGATTTAATGATGGATAAAGTGGAAAACCAGATAGTACGTTACAAGGAAAAACATTCCGGGCATAAAGCCACCGCGCTTGGCGAGCTGCCACTCATGGAAGAGACTACGGAAAAGGGTGTGGACATCAGGCTTACCCAGACCAGTAATAAACCCATTGACGAAAAAGAGGCGTTTCTCGAGATGAGGGCTGATAATCAGGATTTTATTCTTTTTAAGAAAGGTGTACAGAAAATAGATTCAAAAATTGACTATGCCAATAGAAATTATGCCCTGATATTCAAGAATGAAAAAGGATATAAACTGGTTGAAATTCCATATGAGCTTATAAAGAATGATGATTATGATGTAAGCAAATTTATAGAATACAGCATGGATATAAAAGACGAATCACC
>JAGYNX010000178.1 GCA_018399855.1 Spirochaetota bacterium | reverse complement strand
GCAAAGTCATTTGGACTAAATACCCTGCTGGTGATATCCTGAACATCTTTCAGGGTAACCGCGTCAATCTGGTCTGATATCTCCTGGAAGGTAAAGTTTCTGCCATATACCATCTCGTGACGGGCAAGCTGCCCCATCTGTACCTCTGTACTTTCAAGACTCAGTGCAATATTTCCCTTCATGAACGTCTTGGCGTCTTCCAGTTCCTCTTCTGTTATACTGTTAACAAGAAAATCCGTACATTCATATTCAATAAGTTCAATGGTCTTGGAATAATTTTCCGGCGAGGTACCACAATAAATACCGAAGATACCTTCATCGGAGTAGGAAGAATGAAAACAATATATGTTGTAGCACAGGCCCTCATCTTCACGAACATGCTGGAATAGTCTTGAGGACATGCTTCCTCCCAGTATCGTGCTCATGATATAGTAGCTCCATCGCTCAGGTTCGCCCTTTTTCAGTCCATCTGCCCCAATACAAAAATGAACCTGTTCAAGATCTTTCTGAATATGTTTTCTTTTAATCCTGTTTGGTCTCGGTGTACCGTTCGAAATAATTTCCGCGGGGTTTACTGCCGGTCTGAAAAAATGTCCGGCAATCATATTCTTTGTTTGCTCAACATCGATATTACCCGCAACCACCAGCAAGCTTTTTTCATCCCTGTAGTTTTCAGCATAAAAATCGATCAAGCTCTTTCTATCTGTATTTTTTATTGTATCCACTGTTCCCAGTATGGGATGACCAAGGGGGTGTTCTGCCAGCATGCATTCCATGAATACATCGTGAATCAGCTCATCAGGTGAGTCTTCGTACATCCTGATCTCTTCAAGCACCACGTTCTTTTCTTTTTCCAACTCTACCTTATCAAACACAGAACGTGAATACGTTTCTGAAAGTATCGACAGGGCAAGATCCAGGTAGTTTGACATTACATTGATATAGTAGGTGGTATATTCCCTGCTTGTGGCGGCATTATGATGTCCACCCACCCTGTCAACCAGGCGGGCAATATCACGCGCAGAATACTTCTCAGTACCCTTGAACAGCATATGTTCAATCAGATGGGCATAACCCATCTGATTATCATTCTCATGTCGTGAACCTGCGTGCACCCACAACCCTACCGATACCGACACCACACCCGGCAGGGGTGCCAGCAACACGGTCATGTTGTTGTTAAGACGATACTTTGTAGGCATATCCAATTTCTATGACTCTAGCGCGTCTTTTCTGCTCAGGTTAATACGCCCCATATCATCAATGCTGACAACCTTTACGTCCAGTTCATCCCCTTCGTTTACCACGTCACGGACACTGGCTACCCTCTTATTATCAAGCTTTGATATATGCACAAGACCCATCTTACCCGGCAATATTTCAACGAATGCTCCATAATCGGTAATACGTTTGGCAACACCCTTGTAAATTGTACCAACCTGCACATCCTCGACTATACCATTTACCATGTTAAGCGCCCTTTCGATTGCTTCCTGGGAATTTGCCGAAATGGTAACTTCACCGTTGTTTTCAATTGATATGTCTGCACCCGTATCTTCCTGTATCTTTTTGATGACACGGCCACCGGGGCCGATGATTTCACCTATCTTTTCCACATCTACGATGAGAACGGCAATTCTCGGTGCATGTGGTGAGAGATTCTCTGACGGGCTGGATTTAACCTTATTCATTTCGTTCAGGATATGCAGACGTCCTTCTTTTGCCTGTTCAAGGGCATTTTTCATGATACCCATGGTGATGCCTTCAATTTTAATATCCAGCTGAAAAGCTGTAATTCCATCAGCAGTTCCGGCTACCTTGAAATCCATATCACCAAGATGATCTTCTAAACCCTGTATATCACTTAAAATAACGTATTTATCACCTTCAAGAACCAGTCCCATGGCGATACCAGCAACTGCACCTTTCAAGGGAACACCGGCATCAAACATTGCAAGGGACCCGGAACACACTGTTGCCATTGACGATGAACCGTTTGACTCCAGCACTTCAGATACGATTCGAATGGTATATGGGAAATCCTTATCTTCGGGCAACGCGTATTCAAGGGCACGTTCTGCCAGCATTCCATGACCAATCTCACGTCGACCAGTACCACCCACTCTTCCGGTTTCACCAACACAAAATGGCGGGAAATTGTAATGCAGCATAAATCGCTTATATTCAGATTCAATAAAATCGATACTGTCTATTCGCTGTGAATCAGATACTGTACCCAGCGTTACGATACCAAGACTCTGGGTCTGACCCCTGGTAAACACCGCCGACCCGTGTGCCCTCGGCAAAAGGCCCACAATGCTGTCAATGGGACGGATGTCCTTCACGCCACGTCCATCTGCCCTGTTGCCATCCTCTAGAATTCTTTTTCGCACAATTTCAGCATCTATATCGGAGATTACTGAAGAAGCCAGGTTTATGGTCTCAGGGAATTCTTCTGCAAGGTCTTCGATAACTTTAGCAACAATTTCATTTTCTGCTGCTTCCCTGGCCTTCTTTTCCTTGATTTCTACAAGTTTCTCAACGTCAGCATAATACTTTTCACGAACCACTTTTTCGAGAGATTCATCAGAAGTTTTCGGAGTATATTCCATCAAAGGCTTGCCAATACTGTCCCGCATTTCTTTTTGGGTGTTGCATATTTTTTTAATGCTTTCATGGGCCAGTTCTACAGCCTTAAGCATTTCATCTTCGGAAATATTTTTCGCAGATCCTTCAATCATGGTTACCGCGTTCTCGGTACCGGCTACGATAAGGTCAATTTCACTTCTATTCATCACTTCAAGGGTTGGATTGATTAACCAGTTGCCGTCAACCCGACCTACACGAACAGCACCAACCGGCCCCTTGAAAGGAATGCCTGATATGCAAACAGCCGCTGAAGCGGCATTGATCGCCAGTACATCCGGTTGATTTATCCTGTCAGCAGACAATACATAAATAATTATCTGCACTTCGTTAACAAAATCTTTCGGGAAAAGGGGACGAAGAGGCCTGTCCGTAAGCCTGCATGTCAATATTTCCCTGTCACTCTGCCTGCCTTCACGTTTAATAAACCCGCCCGGGATTTTCCCGGCAGAATAGGTTTTCTCCCTGTAATCCACCATCAACGGAAAGAAGTCCTGTCCCTGTTGAACTGTTTTTGAAGCTACAACAGAAGCAAAAACTACTGTTTCACCACATGACACAGTCACCGCGCCATCTGCCTGTTTTGCCAGGTATCCTGAACTGAATTGTATTGAATTATCTCCAATATCAACTTTATAATCAACACTCATGTTATTTCATCCTTACATAATTAAAACTTCACTGGCACGGTTATTTGTCCAGCGTATAACAATCTTTTACAGGAAAGCAGGATATTATCGCCGCAATCCGAGAGATTGAATGAGGTCCCTGTATCGATCAATATTCTTATTTCTAAGGTAATTAAGAAGCCGGCGTCTCTGGCCAACCAGTTTCAACAATCCCCTTCGGGAATGATGATCTTTTTTGTGTACCTTAAAATGATCGGTAAGGTGACTGATCCTTTCTGAAAGAAGAGCAATTTGTACTTCAGCTGATCCGGTATCACTTTCATGCTTTCGGTACTTGTCGATAATCTCGTTTTTCTGAATCATACTCCTTCTTTATCCTCCTGATTTGGTGAAAATAATTACGTTTAATATATTACAACAACAACAAATTTCAATACTACCCGTATATCGTAACTGGTACGAAATCATTATTGTACGTCAAGAAATAAATATCCTGAAAACGCACTAAAAATTATAGCACCTGAAACTGCACACTACAACAGAATTACACATTCCCCCTAAAGAGAAAACACATGGCGATATTTCACCCTGAATGGATGGGAATACAACTCTGCAACTGCAAGCAATTTTCCCTCCCGGTTGATTACACGGTAATATTTACCATCTTCATTGGTAATCTTTTCTACGTCTTCTTCAAATATGGGTGCACCATGCTGTACTTTTTCGGCCCTGTGATCTAAAACAACAACTGAACCAAAATCATCAAGGGCACGGTCCGGAAATATCACAAATTCACCATCCGGATTCCCACTCCCCAGTATCATGTCCAGTTGATCGGGTGTGACCGCTTGTTCAACATTGAATTTTCCCGACCTGATGCGTCTTAATCCGGTAAGGTAAGCTCCAGTGCCAAGCATTTCACCTATATCCCTTGCAAGCGAACGAATATATGTTCCCTTTGAACATGTCACCCGTATCTGTACGGCTTTATTCTCAGGGTCAACTTCCTCAATCACCAGTGAACGTATTTCAACGGACCTGGGCTTCATTTCTAATTCTTCCCCCTCACGGGTTCTGTCAGACGCTCTTTTCCCATCTATTTTCAATGCCGAATACCTGGGTGGAACCTGTTGGATCTTTCCGGTAAAAACCCCGGGTATTTTTGACACATTGTCAAACACCTCGTCCGATACATCCCTGGTCTGCAGCACCTCTCCATCAGCATCACAGGTATCTGTTATCGTACCCAGTACAACTGTGCCCCTGTATTCCTTTTCACCTTCGATTAGAAACGTGGCCAGCTTCGTGACCCTCCCGGTACAAATAACCAGGAGCCCCGATGCACA
>JAGYNX010000177.1 GCA_018399855.1 Spirochaetota bacterium | reverse complement strand
TGATGACCGCGCACGCCCCATCAGTACGGGGACATACATCCAGAAGATGGATAGGATCGGCAAGTACAGGTGATTCCAGCACTTCCTCGATAGAGACTTCCTTACGAAGCTGGGCATGGGGGTTGTTACAGGCGTGTTTACGGTCACGTACCGATACCCTTGCTCCATCCTTGTCGGTTGCACCATACTTTGCCATGTACGACTGGGCCTCAACGGCAAGCCCGGATATGGCACCCGCGAAAACGAGCCTGTCCCAGACCGGATCAAATGCTGTTGTTATTGCACCGGTTGTATCTGATTCCGAGTTTTTCTCCCAGCCGATAACGAGCACCCTGTCAAAAAGACCCGAGCCAACCAGGTGGTACCCGCCAATTGCCAGTGTGCTTCCGGTAGTACCGCCGGTGGTAAGCTTAATGATGGGTTTCATCACCCCGCCTGATCCGTCCACACTCCAGCAGTCAACGTAGTTTATCCCTTCGAAGTGGTCCATGTTACCGATAACCACCGCGTCGATATCATTTATCTTCATGTCCGCGTCTTTAAGTGCGGCCTGTACTGCTTCATTTATAAGTTCCTGTCCATTCACATCGGGCCTGTGACTCTTGTGAAAGGTCTGTCCTGTCCCGACAATCGCTACACGGTTTTTACCCATTTCTACCTCCTATCCTTCGCTGTCCAGCACCCATACACAGTGTGACTGACCGCACAATCCATTTACCCCGTGGGCCAACCCCCTCTTCGCGTCTACCTGGTATTCACCGGCTTCTTTTCGTAACTGTTTTACAATCTCTACAATCCTGATTAGCCCCGCGGCTATCACCGGGTGCCCTCCAAGAAGTCCACCTGAAGGATTTACCGGTAACCTGCCGTCAATATCAAACTCACCTTTCTCGAGCATTGAGCCCGCGGTACCGCTTTCACAGAGACCCATCTCTTCAAGCCACATCAACTCCTGGTAGGTAAACGCATCATAGATCTCTGCAACCTGTATCTCTTTTGATGGATTGGTAATCCCCGCCATTGAAAACGCTTTTGCGGCAGCCTCGGTTAACGCCTTCGCCCGCGACAAATCCCTGTCTCCCAGGAAAAAGGCATCCGAGCAGAAAGCTGCCCCTTTTATCCAGACAGGGCACCCACTGTACGCGGGCACACGTGATTCGTTGGCAATAATGATGGCACAACAGGCATCCGAAACGGGTGAACAATCAAGCTTGTGCAGGGGATCTGAGATCATCTCAGAGCCCAGCACGTCCTCCACGCTTATGGACATGGGAAGTTGTGATAAAGGATTCTTTACCGCGTTGCCATGATTTTTAACCGACACCATTGCCAGCTGTTCAGACGTGGTGCCGGTTCTTTCCATGTAGGCATTTGCCTGCATGGCACTGGCTGATACCATATCCATACCCAGCCATCTGTCGTAAATGGGATCAAAAGAAGCGTTAGTGATGAGACTGGATATGCTTTCAGAACCCTTACTGTGAGCGGTAACCAGCGTAGTGCCATAACTGCCCGACAGGGCACGGGACAGGCCGTAAAAGGCACCGAATGTTCCGTCTCCCTCCACGCAAGACACGTTTTTATGGCTGGCACCGCTTGCATCACCAACCGCCATGCATGAAATGGTTCTACCATCCCAGAAGTCATTGGATGTGGTTACCACGTTGTCTACGTCATCAATTGTCATACCGGCATCATCCAGTGCCTTGTTGACCGCTTCCCAGGCCATGTCGGCGAATGTTTCTGTACGCTTGGCCGATTCTATCTTCGTCATTCCGGTTCCAATAATTGCAGCGCGTTCCATGCTTTCTCCTTTTCAACTGGCTGGTTTGAAATACGCGATAGCAGTCATGTTCGCGTCTTTTGTTTCGTTGAAACTGGCCTCAACTTTCATGCCAATTTTCACGTCCTCCGGTGACACCTCGTCGAGCCGATGCAACAGTGCGGTATCGGCACCATCAAGCAGCACCAGGGCAAATATCACCGGAACCTTATGGTGCAACGCTTCCTGCTGTTTTCGCACAACAGTAAATGAAGTAACCGTTCCGGCTGGGCCGCATTCCACCCATTTAGTATTTTCAGTAAAACATACCGGGCAGGTTTTTCTGGGGGGGACAAAAGTTTTACCGCACCCGTCGCACCTGGTTCCCATTATTTTTTTAGTATCCCTCAACTCCACGAAGAACCTGCTGGCGGTTTCACCGGCCCACCAGTGATAAGGAACACTTATCTGGCTCTTGTGCACAAGGGGTTCAATTCCATCGAACGTGTTTTTCATGCCTGGTCCCATACATTACTCCTTTTCACCATCAGTTAGAATAAACCACTACCGTCCTATTATATACTTATGGGGATCCACTTCTTCCCTGAGTATGCACAATTCTTCTTCGGTAGGTGGTTCGGTCTCTTCAATTTTTTTCGCCCAGTTTAATTCGAAACCACAGTTATCCTGCACATCAGTGCGGCTGTATCCCGGGTTTACCGACAAAACTGTCATCCATTTTGTATCGTCATCAAATCCCATTACTGCCATGTTGGTAATGATGCGGTATGGACCCGTATCAAGGGGAAGCCCCGCCTCGTACCTGCTGTCCCCCCCCTTCAGGTAACCCGGTGATGTTATGAAGTCGGGTGTTTCAGTAAACCTCTTGGCGTCCTGTACTGTCATCATCATGGTTCGCCAGCAAAGCGAGGCCAGGTCGTTTGCCCCACCTGAACCGGGAAAGCGTACCTTTGGTTTCGAGTGATCATCCCCTATCATGGTTGAGTTAATATTCCCGTACATATCAATCTGCGCCCCACCCAGGAAGGTATAATCAACCATTCCCCGCTGGCAGGTTTCCATGATATCGGGCATTGAACTTGCCATGAGTGCTTTATGAAATGTCCGCGAATCGCCCACTGAAATAGGCATGGTAGGAAGCTGAGGAGCTACACCACCCGCCTCAAACATGATACACAGGTTGGGCGAATGTGTTTTTTGTGAAAGCATGGCAGCTGCACATGGTGCCCCTGTTCCCACAACCACCGTGGCGCCATCCTCAAGATTTCTTGCTGCCACGCATATCATAAGTTCCATTGCATTATAATCCGGCATTACCCCCTCCTTTCACTTTCCATTAATGAGAAATTCGACCTGTCGCAGCTTTGTCATTCTCTCAATGCCGCCGTTAAGATTCAGGTACTCGTAAAAATCTTTCGTATCATATATCTGTTCCTGGACAAACTTCTTCAGCTCATCGGGATCTTTTTCGACGCTGAGCCATTGCTTGATATGTTCTTCATCGGAAAAATATTCATAGGGCATATTTCCCGGATAGCTTCCGTACGGAACTTCCACCACGGCATCCACACACCAGAAGGGGATAAATGTTCCCTCGGGATTATTACGTATCTCTTCTGTGGGGATAAGCCTTTCTGCAGTGACCACCACCCTTTTTGATGCCCTTGCAAGGTCCTGGTCTGACACGGTAGCGCCGTACACACGGCAATTTCCGTATATATCAGCCTCGTGAACGTGAATGGCGGCGAAATCCGGATACAGTGCCGGGTAAGCCGCGAATTTTTTACCGGTAAATGGACACTGTATCTCTTTTGCCGCACTGTATTTAAACGTATCCGTACCCAGTATATTTCTTGCGGGCAGAAAGGAAAGACCCATTGCCGCTGCCTTCAGTCTCCACGAAAGGGTGGCGTTGGTCCACTCGGTAAGTTGAATCTTACCACTCTGCACAGCCCTTCTGGCGTTAGCCGAAAGCCCCCTGGCCTCAAGACCCACAATATAGGCGATATCACAGCGGTCGATACAGTCACCCGCGGTTATCACCTGAAAATCATGGGTACTGGTATGTCCAGCGAAACCCAGGTTTTTCTTTTTCTGCCGAACGATCTCGTGAACAATGGCACTGGGCACCCTTATGGCACCGAAACCTCCTATGGCGATATAATCACCATCAGATATCATGTCCCGAACCACTTCCTGAACGGTTGACAGTTTTGACTTCAGTGCCCGTGATTTTTTTCTAAAAAATGCCCTGGCATGATCCGGATCGGGATCGGTAAATAGTTCATTCTGACCGGACTTCAGGTCCATGGTATTTTTCATTTCATCGTTTTCATGTAATTCAACTGCCATGCCCTTCCCCCTCTTGTTATATATTGCTATATGCGTATTAATGTAGTCACATCTCAACTGGTTGAACATTAAACCAGTTTTATTCAATATTACACTGCATGTACGGTATCCGACTCTTCGTTGTACATGTTCTCGATCATGTCACTGTACATCTCCTGCACCACCCTTCGTTTCACTTTCAGTGTTGCGGTGAGTTCGCCGGTCTCTTTTGAAAATTCGTGCTTTATGATACGGATTTTCTTGATTGTCTCATACCGGGCAAGATTTTCATTTCTTTCCCGAACGTGATCATCTACGATCTTGAGAAAGGCCTCGTTGTCCAGCAACTCCTGTGAATCCTTGTAAGGTATATGCTTGTCCCGGGCAATCTGTTCAGCCTGTTCAAGGTTTATATTAACAAGGGCGGAAAGATATTTACGATTATCTCCAATTACGATTACCTGTGTAAATAACGGGTCTGACTTAAATAGATTTTCAATTTTCTGGG
>JAGYNX010000176.1 GCA_018399855.1 Spirochaetota bacterium | reverse complement strand
AGCAAGACGAGACCCTGTTTTTGGCCCAATTGTGATGACAGGAATGGGAGGCATATTTGTAGAGCTTTACAGGGATGTCGCTATTGCCCTTGCCCCTGTTACCATAAATGAAGCATGGGGCATGGTGCAGTCGTTAAAGTCGTACCCCCTGTTTCAGGGATTCAGGGGAAAACCACCACTTGACACGCAGTCTCTTGTTGATATTATTATGCGTGTGAGTGAACTGGTAACAGGGGTGAGTGTTATACATGAAATAGACTTGAACCCGGTTTTCGTATATGGTGAAGGGAATGGAAGCACCGTAGTGGATTGCCGGATTTTCCTTCAAGAGGCAGCTGCAGTAGATCTTATCACCTCATAATTCTACCTGATACAGTTTGTCATTCTTTACCATGCAGGAATGACAAACTGTAAAAAACTCACTTATATTTTGAAAATATATATACCAGTACTAGGATTAATGGTATAATATGTAATGTAAACGGTTGCAACAATGGCCGCATTCTTTTGTTGCGAAATTGCAATTGACCGAAGTGGTTATTACTGGTATACTATTATATCTGTTAGGGTTGGTTCATAACAACATATGTAGAAAAATATATAATTAAATTTGAATTGACAGGATCTGGTGATAAAATATTGTATGTACATTCCATGGTAATATATACATATGGAAGGGCAGGGGGACATGGGGAACGATTCTATTAAACTCTTGGAAGATATTAAAAAGAATTATCCGGAAAAATTTCTCCCGGAAGAAAAAGTATTTAGTCATATCCACCGGGGAGATCGTATTTTTATTGGTACGGCATGTGGTGAGCCTCAGTACCTCGTTAACTCGCTTGTTCAATACGCCCAATCATATCCGAAAGCTTTTTTCGACGCCGAGGTAATACACGTGTGGACACTCGGTGTTGCTCCCTACACGAATGAAAAATTTAAACATAATTTCAGGCATAATTCATTTTTCGTGGGTAACAATACCAGGGAAGCGGTGAATTCCGGCATGGCTGATTATACGCCGATATTTCTTTCCCAGGTGCCGTCACTGCTGAGACGTGGAATTATTGAAATTGACGTGGCAATGGTGCAGACTTCAATGCCGGATTCCCATGGTTTTCTAAG
Source organism: Spirochaetota bacterium (assembly GCA_018399855.1). Classification (GTDB taxonomy): domain Bacteria; phylum Spirochaetota; class UBA4802; order UBA4802; family UB4802; genus M55B154. The sequence goes on along the minus strand of JAGYNX010000176.1, from coordinate 3,519 downwards.
CCTTGGGGTTAGTGTCGATATAGTTAAAGCAGCTGTTGAAAGTGCCCGTCATGTGGTGATACAGGTTAATTCAAATATGCCAAGGGTGCATGGTGACGCCTTTATTCATATTGAAGATGCGGATTTTATCATCCATCATGATGAAGATCTTCTGGAATTTGATACCGAGATACCTGACGAGCTTTCCGACAAGGTTGGGAAATATGTTTCACGGATTATTGAAGATGGTGATACGATACAGGTTGGATATGGCAGAATGCCAAATGCAATACTGAAAAATCTGAGCGGCAAGAAAAATCTCGGGGTACATACCGAGCTCCTTTCTGATGGGATTGTAGAACTTATAAAAGCCGGTGTTATAAATAATTCTGAGAAATCAGTGGACAGGGGTAAGGCCATAGCAAGTTTTAGTATGGGGCATAAATCAACATATGAGTTTATACATGACAACCCAGGAATCGAATTCAGAAGTATTGATTATACAAACAACCCACTTGTTATTTCACAGCACAAAAAAATGACCGCTATAAACGCCGCATTAGAAATAGATTTAACTGGCCAGGCGACAGCAGAGTCGATTGGTCCAACTTTTTTCAGTGGAATCGGAGGACAGGCAGATTTTATGCGGGGTGCAGTACTGGCACCCGGTGGGAAAACTATTTTAACTGTTCGTTCTACCACGGAGGATGAGGAACATTCGCGAATAGTGCCGTTTCTGCCCGAAGGGGCCGGGGTAACCCTTAACAGGGGTGACGCGCATTATGTGGTTACCGAATATGGAATCGCGTATCTTCACGGCAAAAATATTCGGGAAAGGGCAATGGATCTTATTTCCATCGCGCATCCGAAATTTCGTCCATGGCTGATCGAACAGGCGAAAAAACATGGTTTAATTTATAAGGACCAGGCTTTCATTCCTGGCAAGCGGGGTGAATATCCCGAGAACCTGGAAACGTACAGGACAACGAAGTCCGGCATCAAGCTTCATTTCAGGCCGATAAAGATAAGTGATGAAGAGTTGCTCAAGGATTTCTTTTACTCGTTGTCTGACCAGAGTATGTATCGCCGTTTCATATCTACACGTAAAGATATGCCTCATGAGCGGTTGCAGGACATGGTAGTTATCGATTATACAAAGGAGATGGTAATTCTTGCTGTAATTGAACAGGGCGGAAAAGAAATTGTGGTGGGAGTGGGCCAGTACGGCATCCAGGAACATCAACATTCCGCGGAAGTGGCGTTTGCGGTAAGTGACGATTATCAGTACAAGGGGATAGGTCAGGAATTGTTAAAATACCTGACACAGCTTGCAAAAAGAGATGGTCTTCTGGGGTTTACGGCAGAGGTGCTCGTTGAGAACAAACCAATGCTGCACTTATTTGAAAAAATGGGATTCAATATAGATAAAAGAACTAGCGCGGGAGTGTTTGAATTGAAGATGGAATTTAGGGGAGATTAACAATGAAATCAAGTAACTCTGACATCAAAGCACTATTTGAACCAAAAAGCGTAGCAGTAGTAGGCGCGTCCTCACAGCCTGGGAAAATTGGTTACAGTGTAACCAGGAATATACTCCAGGGAGGATTTAAGGGTAAAGTGTATCCCATCAACCCGAAGGGTGGTGCCATTCTTGGCATGGATGCATACAAGAGCGTGGGTGATATAGGAGCGCCAGTGGATGTGGCGTCAATATGTGTACCCGCTAAATTTACATTTGATGCGGTAAAAGAATGTGCGGACGCTGGTGTAAAACACGTTCAGATTATTACCTCAGGTTTTTCAGAGGTAGGTGAAAACGAATTGGAAAACAAGATCGTTGATTATGCCAAAAGCAAGGGAACCCGTATTCTGGGGCCGAATATCTTTGGAGTATTCTCATCATCTGGAAATTTTAATTCTACTTTTTCGGCCACTGATATCCTAAGGGGAAATGTTGCAATCCTTACACAGAGCGGGGCCTTGGGTATCGCGATGATCGGTAAAACTGCCGTAGAAAAAATGGGCCTTTCAGCAATAGTATCGCTGGGGAATAAGGCTGATGTTGATGAAGCTGATTGCCTGGAATACATTGTGCAGGACAAGGAAACAAATGTTGTTCTCATGTACATCGAAGGTGTAAAGAACGGCGAAAAATTCATCGAGGCAGTTCGGGAAGCATCAAAAGTGAAGCCAATTGTTGTATTGAAGTCCGGTCGTTCCGCGAGAGGGGCCATGGCAGCAGCTTCACATACAGGTTCACTGGCGGGAGCGGATGAGATATTCGATGCCGTTGCAAAACAGGGCGGCCTGCTAAGGGCTGAAAGTCTTGAAGAAGCTTTCAACTGGTGTAAGTTCCTGGCGTACGCCCCAATGCCGAAAGGTAGAAACAGTGTAATCGTTACCAATGGTGGTGGCATCGGTGTTATGGCGACAGACGCGTGTGAAAAGTATGGTGTTGACCTCTACGATGATCAGATTGTACTTAAAGAAGTATTCGAGCCAGCCACACCTGATTTTGGCTCAACAAAGAATCCCGTTGACATTACCGGTGGGGCTCAAGCAGCGGATTACGACCTGGCCCTTTCTGCTCCCACAAAAAGTGATGAGATGGATTCTACACTTGCGCTGTATTGTGAAACCGCAACTTTCGACTCTGAAAACCTTGCCCCGATGATCCGGGATACGTATTCAAAACATATGGCAAGTGGAAAACCAGTTGTGTATGCCATCGTTGGTGGCGAGTCTGTTGAAGGCGCTATAACTGAACTTAGAAGAAAAAATATTCCTGTATTCTCCGATGTGTATGAAGCCGTATCATGTATGGGTGCGTTATACAGGTATCAGAAAATGCTGAAAGAAAGAGACGAATCGGTAGACGAGGTTGATGTGGATTTAAAGACCATCGATAAGATAATTGATGCAGCCATTGCCGACAATCGTACCTTTCTTCTTTCAAATGAAGGGCAGGATGTTATGGATTCTGCCGGGATTATAATACCGGGCGCAGGTATAGGAAAGAATATTGAAGAATGCATAAATCTCGCGGAAGAAATTGGCTATCCCGTTGTTATGAAAGTTGTTTCACGAGATATTCTGCATAAGAGTGATGCTGGTGGTGTAGCACTGGACATATTGAACAAGGAAGAAGTCATTGATGCGTATGAAGCTATCATGACCAATTGCAGGGCCTACAAAGAGGACGCCGTTATAGAAGGCATCGAAGTAACAGAGATGGTGCAGAAAGGGGTAGAGCTTATTGTAGGTGCTCGACAGGATCCACAGCTTGGGCCAATAGTAATGTGCGGACTCGGTGGTATTTATGTTGAAGTTATGAAGGACGTTACCTTCAGGGCGGCAAAGCTTAACAGGAAAGAAGCCACCGAAATGCTTTCTGAAATACGCTCCTACCCTCTACTACTTGGAGTCAGGGGTGAGGAGAAACGTGACATTGATATAGTTGTTGACACTATTATCAAGGTCGCTAACATTATTAGAAAGGTACCAAGGATCACTGATATAGAAATCAACCCTGTTTTGGAA
>JAGYNX010000175.1 GCA_018399855.1 Spirochaetota bacterium | reverse complement strand
GCGCCGAAATATCGAGTGCACGCCTCCGGGCGCAAAACATCATTTACTGCCCGTTCGATGTCCTTAACCCAGCTCATTGACTGGTTATAGGAATTGAGAAGCAGCACATGCCTGTGTTCAGGATCATCTTCGTAAGGAAAGATATGACCAGCAGGTATTACCATGAGAACCATACAGGTTATACACAATATGGTTACTAAACGCATAAAAAATGATGTAACAACGTAGTATGTCATTAAATGATATCACATTACTATGATAATTTGAAGACAATAATATGAATGTAGCACCGCACAGGAGTTGATGCAACATTTTTTATAATTTGTTTATGTTGGCAGTTCTGCCTGCTATTCAGCGTTTCACCCTGACATCTCCCAGCCTGTCAATCAGGCCTTCGTCTTCTATCCTGTTTAAAAGGGGAATAATATATTTTCGGGAAAGCCCCCCGGTAGATTCTTTTGCCTCGGGGACAGTTACAGTATCCTTATGGTCAAACAGCGCCATTACTTTATTCTTAAGATCATTATAGACAGAATTGTGATATACAATGTTCCCATCAAGACTTACAAGAAAACCAAGTTTTACCAGCTTTTTCACTATATCTTTTTTAGCACGGTCTTTTGTCTTGTCAAGCTCCAGGCCATCTTCTTTATTTTGCAGCACCTCTTTAAGCACCTCGGCCATATCTTCATCAAGCTGTTCTTCGGTAATACTCTCACCGGTAAAGAATTTACCTTCTTTTTCCAGTATTTTTTCCGCCTCGACCACCTGTGGAAGTAATATTTTGCAAATGGGTATATCAACACCCGAATAATCGCTGATCTCATTAATATTAATACCCGAATGTTTTTCAATTGAGGCTATAATGTTTTTAATGGAGCTGCTGAAATATATGCTATCTATAACATAATCGTTGTATACCTTAATGGCGCCGCTTTCCTGGAGTTCCAGTAAAATCTTTTCGAGGGTTTTATCATTTTCACGAAACATTGCAAATATCCCCTGTGGAGATACCCAGTTCTTCACAGTTATGACAAACCTTACTAATTCATCTATAGAATACGTATTCAATAAGTGGGTATGCGCCTTAACAGACTTTTTCTGAGAATTATCGAATCCAGGAAACACTACAATACCGCCACCAATAATTCGATATCCCCCCGGGCTGGTGATGATAAACCTTCCCCCGGTAAAAAAATACCATGGCTTTTTTAACTTAATAACTGCAAGAAACTCGGATTTTTTATTATCTTCCTGGTTCAGAAAAATGCACTTGCCCCTGACAATAGTAGTACCCGCTAATATTTCAACCTCAGCATTATTTTTTATTATTTTATTTTTAAGCAGCTGAATTCGCACAACCACGCTGCCTGATTCAACAAAGAAGTTCTTTTTAAAAACTATGTGACCCCGATGAAGCTCGTCAAAGGATACACCCGCGAGATTCAGCGCGGTTCGCTGGGAAGGATTACCTTCATGCTGCTGACTGTAGTGGCTTTCAATTCTACGGATTTTAACTTCTTTCTTAATGGGCAGTATTCCGGCGGTTTCATTTTCGTGAAAAATACCGTTCTTCAGGGTTCCGGTTACGATGGTGCCGACCCCCCTTGGTGAGAAGACCCTGTCAATATAAAGATATGGTTTTTCAGAATTTGCAAGCTTCGGCAGCTTTCTGAGATTTGCCGCGATTGTTTCTTTCAGAACATCAATTCCCTCACCACTTTTGGATGACACCTTCACAAGGTCTGCATCATGATAGGAGGTGTCTTCCAGTTTCTGTTTAACTTCTTCTTCAACAAATTCTATCATCTCACTGTCGGCAAGATCTATTTTGTTCAATACCACGATGATCCTTTCAACATCGAGAAGCTGAAGAACCCTGAAATGATCTTCTGTTTGCGGCATCCAGCCGTCATCTACTGCTACAACAAGCAGGGCAAGATCAAGACCCCATGCACCTGCAACCATATTTCGTATAAAACGTTCATGGCCGGGAACATCAATAATACTCACAACCCCGAATCTTGGAAGATCGATACTTGCGAAACCTATGTCAATGGTAATATTTCTTGCTTTCTCTTCGGGAAGGCAATCACAATCAATACCGGAAAGCTGTTTGATTAATAGTGTTTTTCCGTGATCTATATGGCCAGATGTTCCAATAATATACATTTATTTCCCGTAACCTGTCTTCTGTCAGGTTTGAATGATACACTAGGTGAAAATTTATACTATCCCGTCAATGCGGAAGGGGCAGGAATCGAACCTGCCGCTGCAATAAATTACAGCCAACGGTTTTGAAGACCGCAGAGACCACCAGATCTCATCCGCTTCCATATTCTATATCACATTAATTTAGAGCATTTATGTCAATAATAATCTTCACTCTTTCCAGATTCTTGTGAATGAAAAACTTTTCTTTATAAAAATCAACAGCGTTAATCTGCGTCCATCGCACCTTAACAGTTACTTGCCTCATACATCGAAATATTAGATATATGAAATATTTATTTTTAATATTTGACATGATTCAATGTGGCAACCAGAATTGTTTTTTTATATAACAGAAGGACACATCGACAGATTATATATAACCCATGAAGAACATCTACTTTGATAATGCGGCAACATCCTGGCCAAAACCCCCTGAAATGATTGATGCCATGAATCGTTATAATGAGACAATCGGTGGTAACCCCGGCAGGTCAGGACATCATCTCTCGGTGGAGGCTGCCCGTATTATCTTTGAAACCCGTGAACTAACTGCGCAATTGTTCAATATTGACGATCCATTCCAGTTAATCTTTACCAGGAATGCAACCGAAGCATTAAACCAGGTCATATTCGGCATGATGAAAAATGATCACCATGTCATTACTTCGGGTATGGAACACAATTCGGTTATGCGTCCTCTTCGATACCTTGAACAGAATGGTTTGAAGGTAACCGTTGTGCCCTGCTTTCAGGATGGGAGTATTGATCCCCGTGAAATCGAAAAGTCAATATGTTCTCACACAAAAATGATTATAATGACACACGCTTCCAATGTAACCGGAACTATTATGCCGGTGAAAGAGGTGGGACATATAGCAGCCAGCCACGACATTCCCTTCTGTGTTGACGCAGCCCAGTCTGCCGGGTCCATCCCCATTGACGTTGAAGACATGAACATCAGTCTTCTTGCCTTTACCGGTCACAAGTCTTTGTATGGTCCGCAGGGAACCGGGGGGCTTTACATAAAAAAAGGACTGGAAAATGATCTTGTTCCCAGGATGATGGGTGGCACCGGAAGCAGGTCTGAATTCGAGACGCAGCCTGATTTTATGCCTGACAGGTTTGAATCAGGTACACCAAATGCTATAGGACTTGCGGGCCTGGGAGCATCTGCCAGGTTTATCCTCAACCAGGGAATTGACGGCATTAGATCAACTGAATTAACACTTACCACGATGTTTCTTGATAAAGCCAGGGATATTCCGGGACTGCGACTGTATGGTCCCCGAAAAGCTGATCTTTGTACCCCTGTTGTATCCTTTACAATAGACGGAATATCATCCTCAGGAGTATCACAAATACTTGATGAGAAATTTTCAATTCTGTCACGCCCCGGTCTGCACTGCGCGCCATCGGCACATCGCAGTATTAACACTCTCCCCGGGGGAACTGTTCGGTTCAGTTTTGGACATTTTAACACAACTGATGAAATATCATATGCCACAGATGCTGTCACAAAGATCGCATCTGGTACAATTAAAGGAGATGCGGTATGAATGAAAAAATTGACGCCAGGGGGCTTGCCTGTCCGCAGCCGGTTGTGCTTGCGAAAAAATCACTGGAAACACGTAACACGGTTATCGTTATTGTTGATAACGAAACAGCACGGGAAAACGTAAAACGCCTGGGTGAAAAGTCCGGATGTACAGTATCAATCGAGGACACGGAAAACGGAACATTTACCCTTACCCTTTCAAAAACTGATACAGTGCAACCAACCGGGGATATCACACCAGTGCCATCATCCTCAGCTACAGGTCCGAATGTATTTGTAATATCCGCGAATACAATGGGCGGGGGTGATGATGAGCTGGGTGAACTTCTGATGAAAGCATTTATTCACACCATCTTCGACCTTGATTATCTTCCGGATACGTTGATATTCTACAACACCGGTGTAAAGCTTGCCGTGAAAGACTCGGATGTGCTGGATGATTTAAAACAACTTGAACATGACGGTGTTGAAATCCTCGTCTGCGGCACATGCGCGAATTTTTTCAATATACAGGATGATATTGCCGTAGGTATTGTATCAAACATGTATGATATTGCCGGTACGATGTCAAGAGCAGGAAGGATTGTCACTCCATGATGTCACTACAATCATATTGTGTTGTATTGTTCAAATCAGTCAGCCATGCCATGAGGGCAGAGAAAATTCTTAAAAATGATAAAATTCCCTTTAAGATAATCCCCGTACCCAAAAGTATAAGTTCTGAGTGTGGTGTATGTATACGTTTTACACCGGAATACAAGGAAGATATTGAAGCCGTTCTTAATGGTACGGTAGAATACAGCGATATTCGTGAATTACATTGATGTTACCCTGTTTTCAGGGTACAAAGTGTATCGTATAACAATTGTGCCGGCGGGGAAAAATGTTTTTTGTTTTGGTGAACAATGAAAAAATCTCTTTCGATGCGCAAGCCGTTAACCTCGATTTTTTTAAGCCGTTTAAGCTCCAGCTCATTCTTAATACACAAATTTGAGATAAAAGCAATTCCCAGTCCCGCGCTTACCATTTCCTTGCCGTGACGTTGCTGCGAGTAAAGA
>JAGYNX010000174.1 GCA_018399855.1 Spirochaetota bacterium | reverse complement strand
CTCTTTCGTGGACGCTCTGAACAAGCTGGAATATGTGAAGCGCCGTAACGGGGTGAAGGAAAAAGTCAAGGTAACTTTATAAGTGAGTGGAAGGTGAACATAAGCTGTTCACCAGGATAATGTTTCTACCAGTTAATAGAGAAGACATGTGCGAGCGTGGCTGGGATGAGCTTGACGTCATCCTTATCACCGGGGACGCCTACGTGGACCACCCCTCTTTCGGGGTGGCCATGATGGGGCGTGTGCTTGAAAAGGCGGGATACCGTGTGGGTGTCATCGCCATGCCCAACTGGCGTGACCCGGAGTCTGTGTCGGTGCTTGGCAGGCCCCGGCTTTTTTTCGGTATTACCTCGGGTAACGTGGATTCAATGGTGATGCGTTTTACCGCTTTCAAGAAAGTGCGCAATGACGACCCCTACGTGCCGGGAGGAAAAGCGGGACATCGTCCGGAGCGGGCGGTGATACAATACTCTAACCTGGTGAAAAAGGTGCATAAGGATGTGCCCATTGTTATCGGTGGTATTGAAGCCTCCATGCGCAGGATGGTGCATTATGATTTCTGGAACAACAGGCTGCGCAGGTCAATTGTTGAGGATTCACGGGCCGATGTGTTGATACATGGCATGGGGGAGATGCCAATCCTTGAGGTTGCCGGCAGGTTGTCACGGAAGCAGTCCCTGGAGGGAATTCCCGGCACTGTCATGGCTACCCGTAATCCTCCCGGGGATGCCTTTCAACTGCCTTCTGAAGAGAATTGCATGTCCTCACAGGGTGAACTGCTTGATTTCTACCGGGAGTTTTACAGAAGACAGCATCGACAGGTGCTTGTGCAATCATCCGGTGGAAGATACCTTTTACATACCCCGTCCCCCGCCATTGATTCTTTGTCTCTTGATTCTTTCTATGATCTCCCCTTTACCCGGCGTTCCCATCCTTCGTATACGGAAGAAGTGCCCGCCTTTGCCATGATACGGAATTCCATCGTATCACATCGGGGGTGTGTTTCGGGATGTTCTTTCTGCTCACTGGGGTTGCACCAGGGGAAGGGGGTGGTGTCGCGGTCGGAAAACTCTATCCTGAAAGAGGTGGAAAAACTGTGCGCTGATCCCCGCTTTTCCGGGCATATCACCGATATCGGCGGCCCGTCGGCGAACATGTACGGGATATCCTGCGGTTCATCGGGGGAATGCGTGCGGGAGAGCTGCCTGCATCCTGACCCGTGTGCAAATCTTCAACTTTCAGGTAAACGATGGCTTGATCTGCTTGACGCGGCCGCCAGGATTGCCAGGGTGAAACATGTGACTGTGGGTTCGGGAATTCGCTTTGACCTGCTTATGAAAGAGGACGGGGGCCGGCAGCTGCTGGAAAGGCTGGTGAAGAATCATGTGAGCGGACAACTGAAAATCGCCCCCGAACATACAAGCCCGGAAGTCCTGGCGTGTATGAGAAAGAAACCCATCTCTTCAACCGAACATTTTGTTAAGGCCTTCTTCGACGCCGCGGCGAAGGCGGGAAAGAAATACTACCTGGTGCCCTATCTCATGTCATGCCACCCGGGTTCTGAAATGCGGTATATGCGGGAGATGAAGGGGGAGGTGAAGCGGATATTTGGATTTATACCCCAGCAGGTGCAGGCGTTTATACCGCTGCCCATGACCCTTTCTTCCATTCAATATTATACCGGCTCTGACCCCATAACCGGTGAGAAAGTGTTCGTTGAGCGTGACATGAAAAAAAGAGTAATGCAGCATGGCGTTTTTTTCGATAGATAAATAATCACTATACATAATTATAGCAAATATATGTTGACACGATAAGGCTTTTTATGGTACAGGTGTCACCGGTTAATAAAAATTTTATTTTTTTTGGGTTTTTTTAATTTTTTACGTGAAAAATTTTCGGTTTCATGTGACATATTCGTATTAGATAATAGAGCATGGTATTTTTCAATGCTGATTATATATTGATTATAAAGGGGTAGGTACATGGCAGAACAGAAAGAAATGAACCAGAAATCACAGGCGCTCGAGTCGGCAATAATGCAGATAGAGAAGCAGTTCGGCAAAGGCTCAATCATGAAACTTGGTGATGATTCGGCCCGGGTGCGCATCGGGTCGATTTCAACCGGGTCGCTGGAACTGGATGTGGCGCTGGGAATCGGCGGTATCCCCCGTGGTCGGGTCACCGAGATATACGGACCGGAATCATCGGGGAAAACAACTCTTTCACTTCATATCGTGGCAGAGGCCCAGAAGGCGGGCGGCATCGCGGCATTCGTTGATGCCGAGCATGCCCTTGATCCTTCTTATGCGGCGAAGCTGGGAGTGGATACAGACGAGTTGCTGGTTTCACAGCCTGATACCGGTGAAGAGGCCCTGGAGATCACAGAATCCCTTGTCCGTTCGGGGGCCATTGATATTATTGTAGTTGACTCGGTGGCGGCGCTGGTGCCCAGGGCAGAGATCGAAGGTGAGATGGGTGATTCTCACATGGGCCTGCAGGCAAGGCTGATGAGCCAGGCACTCAGAAAGCTGACAGGTATTATATCAAAATCAAAGACCAGTGTTCTGTTCATTAACCAGATACGGCATAAAATCGGTGTAATGTTCGGTTCTCCCGAAACTACAACCGGTGGGAACGCCCTCAAGTTTTACTCATCGGTTCGCCTTGACATCAGGCGGATTGAAACGCTGAAATCCGGTGATGAGGCCATGGGCAACAGGGTGCGGGTCAAGGTTGTGAAGAACAAGGTGGCACCGCCTTTCAGACAGGCTGAATTCGATATTATGTACGACCAGGGCATTTCCCGTGAAGGGGGTATTCTCGATCTTGGCGTGAAGTACGAAATAATCAAGAAAGCGGGTACATGGTACTCATATGGTGAAGAACGTATCGGTCAGGGCCGTGAAAATGCCAAGAATTACCTCAAAGAGAATTCTGAAATATCCACAATCGTTGAAAAGCAAATTAAAGAACAAACAGGGATATTGCAGATGCCTGTAGAAACACCCAGGGTAGAAGAAACTGAACAGGAGAAAACCTCGTAAATATTATGGCACAGCGTAGAAGAGGGCAGACAATTGCCCGGAAAAATGAGGATGATATAAAGCGAATTCGCGATGCGGGGATTATTATTGCCCGCATCTTTGATGCTATTGCCGGGGCCTCCCTCGAGGGAGTTTCAACACTTGAAGTTGACTCACTGGTAGAAGACCTGATCGTAAAAAGTCACTCCCGTCCTGCCTTTAAAACGGTGGTGGGATATAATCATGCTACCTGCATATCGGTAAACGAAGAAGTGGTGCATGGTATTCCTTCAAAGAAGAAACTGCTGAGAAAAGGTGATATACTGAAAGTGGATATCGGCGTGGTGAAGAAGGGATACTTCGCAGACGCCTGCCGCACATTCACTATCGATCCCATAAGTGAGGACGCTGCGCGGCTGGTATCGGTTACCAGGCAGTCACTGGAAGAGGGCATCACCGAGATGTATCCAGGCAAGAGACTTGGTGATATCGGGGCGCGTATACAGGAATATGCCGAGTGGAACGGGTTCAGCGTGGTACGTGACTTCACCGGCCACGGGGTTGGGTTTGCCCTTCATGAGTACCCCAATGTGCCCCATTACGGGATACGGGGCAGCGGAAAAATTCTTGAGCCTGGAATGGTGCTTGCGGTTGAGCCCATGTTAAACCAGGGTGGTTATGACGTGATAACCCTGAAGGACGGATGGACCACGGTGACCGAAGACGGTAAACTATCAGCGCAGTTTGAAGATTCTATTGCCATCACCGAAAACGGCCCTAAAATACTTACGAGAGAGTAACAGCAGAATGCCCAGAAAAGAATTGAAGGATATACAATCTGAACCTGATCACAGGAACCTTCCTATAAACAAGGTGGGGGTGAAAGACATATCCTACCCCGTGGTGGTTATGGACAGAACCGAAGGGCAGCAGCACACGGTTGCCAGGGTTAACATGTATGTTGACCTTCCCCACCATTTTCGGGGTACACATATGAGCAGGTTCATTGAGATCCTGAACAAGTACAGGGCGGGCATCAGCACACGCAACGTGGCTGAAGTGCTTGATGACATGAAGCGCATGCTTAACGCCCAAACCTCCCATTTCATGATGGAGTTTCCCTTCTTCATGAACAAGAAGGCACCGGTATCCGGTGAAGAAGCCAAGATGGAATATACATGTTCACTTCTTGGTGACTCTTCGGTTGATTATTATACAATACAGGTTCGTGTTCCCCTCCTTTCATTATGTCCATGCTCGAAGGAGATAAGTAATTATGGTGCGCATAACCAGCGTTCAATGGTGACCGTCAGCATACGTGCCCGGGAGATTATCTGGATCGAGGACATCATAGAAATTGTTGAAAGCTGCGGATCAAGCGATATCTATGCCCTGCTGAAGCGCGAAGATGAAAAGTATATCACCGAAAAATCATACGAAAACCCGGTTTTCGTGGAAGACATAGTACGCAACGTGGCTGAAAAACTGCTGCTGCACAACCGCGTTCTCTGGTTCTCAGTAGAATCAGAAAACATGGAGTCCATCCACAACCACTCCGCCTACGCCCAGATCGAAATAGACAAAATCAGCGGAACAGGGTAGCGAAAACTCTAAAATATTTACCGCAAATTATCTTTTTGGGTCATTCCGGATTTTTGGGAAAAATCATCATAATATATTATATATCTATGAATTTTTATTATCTATCCAAAAAAGCTTATTCTATCATACGACTTTAAATACATGAAACCGCCCGCTTCGCTCGATAAACGCGGATGATTAGTGAATAGTGAGCCGTGAAAAGTG